>NZ_JBXWSJ010000009.1:0-102854 GCF_059613365.1 Ruegeria sp. BHSA163 | reverse complement strand
TCGTGGTAACTTGCATGGGGTGACTCCTCTCTCGCAGATAACGACACCTGCACTATGGCGCATCGCGACGCCGATGGAGCAGGAGCCATCCACCCCATCTGCACAGCAGACATTCACTGAATTCTGCTGAACGGCCGCGTTGAGCCCAGAGCAGACGATCAACTGACGTCAGTTTTCTGCCTCGCAGCAAAGTATTGCACTACCCTAAAAGCGAACAGTTGAGCAGTTGACCGGAAGTCTGGGTAAAACAGCGAATCCCTTGTGTTTGAGCTATGTCAACTCAGCTTTGATGGGTTTTCGATAAAGTTTCATTCGAATTGTATGGGAGGGGATTATGCGACTATTGCGCGAGGTCGGCGTTGTTTTTTTAGCTGCAGGGTCGACAATTTTTACTGGGACGGTGCTCGCCCAAGATTCTTCGAGCAACCTTCGCGCGCTTCTCGATACAAGAGAGATCCCAGTCACCATCGACAACTTTGTGCGCGCGGCTTCAGATATTGAGTTCAGCAAGTACGTCGCGATCAGCGGCGATGTGAACACCTGGGTACATGTCCGAGAGCCGACGCCTGTGGAACGGCAACCTACGATCCGGATGAATCGCGACACGCTTTACAGCATTGCGGTTATCGACATCAGCGAGGGTGCGACGTTGGTTTTGCCCGAAACGGGCGAGCGCTACATCTCGGCGCAGATCGTCAACCAGGACCACTTCATGAATGACGTCTTTGTTGGTTGTGGCAGCTACACGCTTGACATAGAAAAGTTCGATACTCCGTATGTTCTGGCGATTATCCGAACACTGGTCGATTCCGCCGACCCTGAAGACATTGCTGAGGTCCATGCACTCCAGGATGCGATCACGCTCAATGCCGGATCCTCAAACCCCTTCGTGCTTCCGAATTACGACAAGGAAAGTTTCGATTCTGTGCTCAAGGCGGCCATCGAACTCGGCCGACATGTCACGGACAGTACTCGGATGCACGGCCGGAAGGGTGAGGTCGACCCGGTTCGTCAATTGGTCGGCACGGCGGGCGGTTGGGGAGGGCTGCCGGAAGCGCAGGCTTTCTATCTCAATGTCGAGCCCGGCCTTCCAGTGGGAGAATACAAGATCGAGGTTCCGGCGGATGTGCCCGTCGAAGCATTCTGGTCTGTCAGCCTATATAACGCTGATGGGTTCTTCGAGCCGAACGCTTTTGGAGCCTACAACATAAACTCAGTGACGGGCGAACGTAACCAAGACGGCTCCACCACGGTCCATCTCGGCGGTTGCGACGACGGACGGATGAATTGCCTGCCAATCATGGAGGGCTGGAACTACACCGTCAGGCTCTATCGTGCCCAGCCAGAAGTCCTCGACGGAAGTTGGGAATTCCCGGTCGCCGAACCCGCAAACTAAATATAGGGAGTAAAGAATGAAGTATCTTCTTGGAGCTCTGGCACTCTGTGTCTCGACCGCCGCGTTCGCCGAGGAGGTCAATGTCGAGAACTTCGTTCGGGCCGAGTCCGACACGATGCTTCGGGCGAATTTGGCAAGCTCAGGCGCCGGCGTGGGTGAGATTTTCCACCTTCGAGAGCCAACGACACCCGACAACCAGCCCGTGATCCGCATGAACCAGGACACGCTCTATACCCCGGTCGTGCTGGACCTTTCACAACCGGTTACAATAACGCTTCCGGATATCGACGGGCGATATCAGTCGATGCACGTGGTCAACCAGGATCACTACATGTTTGTCGAGGCCAAGCCCGGCAAATACGACCTGACAGAAGAAAACGTTGGGACGCGGTTTGCGCTTGTCACGATCCGCACCTTCGCCGACCCAAAGGACCCCGACGACCTCAAGAAAGCACATGAAGCCCAGGATGCCATTAAGGTTGAAGGTGGCGGCAATGGGCCGTTCGACGCACCCGACTGGGATCAGGAGGCGCTCGCTGTGGGCCGCAAGGCGCTCAACGATTTTGCTGCTGCGCTGGGATTTGAGGCTTCCAAGGCATTCGGGAGCAAAGACGAGATTGAGCCTACGTCCTTTCTGATTGGTGCAGCGGCCGGTTGGGGTGGGTTGCCGCAAAGTGCTGCGATGTATGTCATCGACAGTGTGACCGAAAATGACGGAGATACGCCCCACAAGTTAACCGCTAAAGACGTACCCGTGGACGGATTTTGGTCGGTCACTGTCTATAATGCCGACGGCTACCTCGAAGCGAATGATCTGGGCGTAAACAGCTACAACAATGTCACCGCCGAGCCGAATGATGATGGATCTACAACGATCCATTTCGGCGGCTGCGAGGATAGCCGGATCAATTGCATCCCGATTACGCCCGGCTGGAACTTTGCGATCCGTATGTATGAACCCCGCGCAGAAATTCTCGACGGAAGCTGGGCCTTCCCCGCTATGGAAGTGACGGAGTGAAACTAGATTAGCCGACCCAGCTACGGACGAGATGCGCCACGCGGAAAGTGTTTAAGTTTTAAAACTTGCAACCGGACTATGGAGGAAAACCATGATTAAAACTCGCGACTTAACCGGAGCCGCACTGGCTCTTGCTTTGGCGGCTGGTATGACACTACCCAGTTCTGCAAGCGCGCTTAGTGATCGTACTAAGAATACCATGGGCGGCGCAGCCATCGGAGCTGGGGTCGGTTACATTGTAGGTGGCAGTAAAGGAGCGACCGGGGGTGCCGTCGTGGGCGCCATCGCCGGTTACAACAAGAAGCGATAGATCGCCAAAAGTAGTCATCACGCCAATCAAACAAAACGAAATTGGAGAAATACAATGTCGCTTTTTTCGAAATGCTCCGCGACCACAGTTGCATTTGTAATTGCGTGGGGAGGCAATGCTTTTGCTGACGAAGAAATGGACCGGCTTCTCAACGCGGCCATGCCGCACATGCACCACAGCTGTGAGAGCATTCTGGCCAACTATCCCGATAATGAAGAAAAGGTTGCTGAAATTGTCGGACTAATGGTGGCGGTTTCACTCTTCAATCGCGAGTTCGACGTTGAGGCCGAGATACCTGACGAAGAGCAGCGCGCAACGCTCAGAGTTGAGTTTATCGACCGATTGGAACAGGTGTGCGAGGCCGACCCGGACACGCTACTGGCAGGGGCCGTCGACATCGCGACAAAGGACGCACTTAACTGAGGTGTTAGGCAGAAGTCGCTTCGCTGGAGAAGCCTAAGAACTAGCGAGGGCCATGTCAGAAGAATATGGTTTGAGGCGGGCAGAGAGCTTTCCTAGCATCGGTCAGCTTCGTCCGCGGCGCAGTTGCCGCGCGCGGCGCTCATGCGGTCATCCCGCCGCGCAAAAACGCCAAACCTTGGAACCCCACGAGCGCAGGTGTCATCGTCCGGAACGAGGCAGTCGATGCCTAGCGATATCTTGGCCGGGCCACCTGGCGACGATGGAGTGGATACCGCCGCCGGAGCCGTGTCGAGACCAAGATGAATTGTATCAAGCTTGTTGACCAATCCCTGATGGCAAGAGACTTTGATCGGCAAGTCGCGGAAATCCAGGTCCGCGTCGCCATCCTCAATCGCTACACCTCTCTCGGCTTAGAAATCACAGAGACCGCAGGATAAGTCTGTCCGGGGAAAGGGGAAGTGCGGTCACTTCCCGATTTGCGCAACAAAGCCAATCGGGTATGTAAGAGGTGTAGGGCCTTCGGGTCTCAAGAACACCAAGTACAATTACACCGAGGACCCGAGTTATACGAACGGAAACCGGATTGCTCTGTTTCTGTCCGACAAGCGCAAAGCAACAGACGAGGTCGAATTACGGCTCTGGGAAGATCAGTCATGACTAAACTTAGCGACCTCTTTTGTGATTGCGGACAAGCCTGTGTTTCGATTCTGATACCCAATGACCGGCAATCTGCCAGGTGGAATTCTGATGCGTAAAAGAGCGGGTCGCATTCTGTCTGCTGTGACTCTCGCGCTCGCATTTCTTTTGATTTGCATATGGGTGGTATTGGAAAGCCCATGGCTGTCAGACTGGCGGATTTCCCGGATTGAAAACCGGCTTGGCGAGCTTATTGGCCAGCCGATCAGGATAGACGGCGATATCGGTGCAGCGCTCTACCCCAGAGTCATTGTGTACATCAAATCCGCAACCATCCCGAGTCAAAACCATCCGGATGTTGATCTAGCCATGCTGACCGAAGCCGAATTGTACCTCGATGCTATGCAATTGCTGCAGGGCCAATTCGACGTCGCTGGCATGAAAGTGGAAAACCTTGAGGTTTTCCTAGTGACTCTGGAAAGCGGCGAAAAGAGTTGGGCAAACGGCCACAGTGGGGCAAGGTCCGACAGTTTGCCTGCGAATGGCGGCCAGGCATCGAACGGTATCGAAGCCGATGAGATTGCCGCGTTTCTGTTGTCGCGCAGCGTAGATTTCAAGAAAGTCAATGTTATCGTTGAAAATCGAAAGACAGGGTTCGATTTTCAGTTCCTGCTGGATGAGATGCAAGTTCTACGATTGTCCGGAGATCGAGGAACAACCGTGGCGGGGCGCGGGGGCGTCAACGGGCAACCCTTTTCGTTTCAGGGCGAATACCCTGAGGTTGGCCCGTTCCGTTCGGAAGTTATTCTTGGTGACCTTTCGGCACTGTACACTGGTGAATTCGTCAATCGAGCGGGAGGAAGTTACCGGGGGACGTTGGAGGTCAAAACCGAAAGCGTGGGCAATTTACTTGAGACTCTGCGCCTGGAACGATCTTTCGAAGGACGCGCGGGTTTGAATGCAATTTTGACGCGGGAGAATGGCATAGTTTCCGCCAGCGATCTGCAGGTTGATGTCGATTTGGAAGGAGGGCAAAAGCTGTCAATTCGCGGAGATATCGATGATGTGCTCAAAGTGTCCGATGTGAGGATCAATGTGGATGCCAATCTGACACAGACCGGCGAACCCCTGGGATCGGCCCGCCGGGTTGAGAATATACGGCTGGTTTCGCTAGCAGCGGATATCACAAGTATCGGGCAGGCGTTTTCGCTGGATCGGCTGAATCTTGAAACAAATTTCACAGATGGGGAATTCCGAAACATCGGGCCAATCACTGCCCGCCATGTGGTCAGAACCGACGAGGGTTTGCTTAGCCTGTTGGGTGTTAGGGCTCAGATTGGCGAGTCAGATGCGCCATTCCTGACAGCCGAGGGCGAGATCCATGATTTGCTTCGGTTGAAAACCTATGATGTCAAAGGCGAGCTGAACATCCCGGCAGCGCAGATTTTCGAATTCTTGCCCGCCGATGCCGGGGATGTTTTTGGCCGTGTAAATGCGGATTTCGCATTGTCTGACGCTGACGGTGTTCCGCGGCTTTCCCACTTCAACGTGCGGACCGAAGGCGCTGATCTTTGGGCGCTGACGGCACAGGCGTCGGTGGGCAATATTGCCGAGATCGAAAATGTGACCCTGAAATTCGATCTGGATGTTGCGAATGGGGTCGAGTTTCTTGAGGCGCTGAACCTTGATCCCATCGATACTGGACAATTTGGTTTGTCTGGGGAAATCCAGAATTCCGACAACCGCCTTCATCTCGCATTCCTTCTGAACCTAGGCGAAACCCGCGTCAACAGCTGGCTGAATGCGTCTCGACATGGCGGTAGACCGGTCGTCCGCGGCGCAGTCGAAAGCAAGGAATTCGCAATTTCGGATTTAAACAACGTAGTCGCTGCCGGTATTGAATTGGCCTCCCTTTCACACGGCAAACCGCAGGCTGCTACCGAGGACGAAACCAAAGTTCAGCCGCTGGTCTTGCCACCCGCCCCTGAGCCTGAAGAACAGCCACTCGTGTTGGGCCAGATCGAGCCCAAGGTATCAGCGGAAGACCCCGATAACTGGGAGGTTCAGCCCTTGTCGTTGGGAGCCCGAGCGGAGATTTTCGAGTTGGAGGACCTTCTTGATGTCGACCGGCTGCTCAGAACCGCCAACCTGAAAATCGGAATTGAAGTTGACGATCTGGTCGGTCAATCCGGTGTTTCGGCTATCAGCAGTGATTTGGAAGTATCCAGGGGCCAGCTTCGTTTCGGACCGCTAAAAGTCCGGTACGGTGGTGGGAGTTTTTCGATCCGGGCCGGGATGAATCTGATCGAAGCACCGGAGATCGTGCACGTTTCAGGCTCTACCAACGGGTGGGATTTCGGAAAGATTCTTAAGGACTTTGGGATCGCGATTCAGGCGAGCGGAACGTTGGCCGCGAATTTTGACCTTAGCGGGAATAAATCGTCGCTGGATGCATTTTTAAAAACCCTGAACGGCACCGTGTATGTCGGCATGCGCAACGGCAGGATCGGGACCACCCTTATTGACCTTGCCGGGCTGGGTGTCCTCCCGTGGTTATTCTCGCGGGAAAGACAAAAAGGCTATACAGATATCGTCTGTGTGGCAGCCCCAATATCTGTGCGGAACGGTAGAATGGCATCGCAATCTGTCGTCATCGAATCCGACCGTGTGCAGTTGGTCGTCAAGGGTAGCGCGGATTGGCGTAATGACCGCATTGCCCTGCGGGCTGAGCCACGCCCGATCGGCAAGCCATTTGCCCGCAGTGCATGGCCTTTCGAAGTTATCGGGCGTCTGTCGGAACCACAGGTTCGCATATTGGACAGCGCTATTCCGGCGCAGCGGTCTCCGCTGGCCGTCGCGGGAAAGCGAACGCCCTGCAAGCCCGATGCCGCACAACTCGGCGAACGCTAGCTGGGCTTGCGCCGATGTTAGGGCTGCTGTTCCTGGCAAAGGCTGACGTCATCCGCTGCGCGCGCCGAACCGGTCAGGTCGAGCGACCTCTTGTAGCCATCTGAGAAAACGAGCGTCATTTCTCTCTTCCGCGCCAGATCCAGTGCAAAACTCGGATTGTCGAAAAAAGCATAGCCGGTACCCTGGTCGCCTTTGGCCAAAAAATCGGCCTCGCCCCCAAACTGGGAGTCCTCGAAGATTAGCTTCATAGTTCCAGTCGTTCCCGCCTGGAAATCAGGCCAGTTCGTATCTGTGACGGATATGAACCCGCCTTTGCGTTCGGGTAACAGCCCGAACCGTATACGCGCACCGTCGTCCAGAATGGTCTGCATCAAGCATCCATTGCCAGCTGCCGGATCAATCAGAATTGTCCATTTGCCTGAGCTGCCCCATTGACGCAAGTCTTCGGCCGATGCTGGAAAACCCGCTAAGACCGAGATGAAGAAGGCGGCAGTTCCAATGGGCGGTAGCCCCGAAAAAAGAATGGCCCCACGTATTAGAGAGAGAAAATGAACCATAATTCATCCTAAGGCCTAATGAACAGTAGTGTCCGCGATCCTAACGCAAGCGCCCGTCGGTCTTTATGATTCATATCAAGGCAGGGCGTGCGACCGCTAACTATGCATTCCAAATGGGCCGAGTGATCTTTCGACTCTGAAGTAAGGACGTCTGTCAGGGAGAGTATTTCATGCGAGCACGATTGGGATTTTTCAAGGCAACTCTTTGCGCCACAATACTCTTTGCATTCGCGTATGGCGCCGCCGCGCAAGACCGTAACATTGTTGGTTACGCGTCGCCCATGACAATCAGGCCCGGCGACACCGTCGAATTCATGGTCAGTACGATAGACGAGGATGCAGGATACACAACCGATCTCGTCAAGATCATCCAGGGCGACTCGCTCTCGGTCTACGGAGACGGGTTCGAAATGCAGCCAGTCGAGGCGTCTTTCGCGGGCGATTACTCGGGGATCGTCCAGGATCTGAACCTTGGATCCTACATTGATGTGGACCCGACCGCGCAGTTGGACGCGCTGGAAAGTTTTACGGTCGGCATGTGGATCTTTCCGACCTTCAATCCTGCGGAATACGAGGCACCGGATCTGGAGAACCCGGATCCTTTCAGCCCACCAACATTGAATATCGCCGCCGAGATTGGCTCGCAGACCCTGATATCCCGCTTTGACGGCACATCCGGTACTGGTTGGCAGGTCACCTTGGACCAGAACTACATACTCGGAATGACTGTCTCTAACGGATCTGAAACAGCGTCCGTGGAACTCGCTGAGCCCGCAAAGGAGTGGGATTGGGCCTATGTCCTTGCAAGCTATGATGCCGATACCGGGGTAGCGAGTATTCGACTGATAGAGCACCCATTTTCGCCCGGCGACCAGTTCACGGCACGAGATCTGTCAGCCAATGGTTCTGCGCCCCTGCCGCCGCAGGAAGGTGTTCTAAGGATTGGCGCCATTCGGAATGGTCTTGGTACCGCCATGTCCGTGCGCGACAAGCCTGCACAGGGATTCTTCGGGCGCGTACAGGATGTACGGATCGTAAGCCGCGCCTTGAGTGGCGATGCCGCTGAAGCTCTTGCCCAGGAGACGGCCCCTACCAGCCTCGCCGGGTCTCTTGTGCTCGACCTCGATTTCAGCCTCGAAATGACAACAGCGCGCGCGACGGATGTCTCCGGCAATGGCCATCACGGGACGATTGTCAATATTCCGGAGCGAGCCGTGCGAGGACGTTTCTGGAAGGAAGGCACGATTCACTGGTCCACCGATCCCACTGGTTATGACGCGATCCACCTGCATGGCGACGACCTCTACGACGCCGAGTGGAAGGCGGACTTCACCTATACCGTGCCGGAGAATCTTCCGAGCGGTATCTACGCCGCGCGCCTGACACGAGGCGACTTCTCGGACTATGTCGTGTTCTTTGTGGCAGCGCCTAAGAACGCGCCGAGGGCGAAGCTAGCCTTCTGGGCGTCGACCTACAACTACCTCGCCTATCAAAACATCTCGATCGGGGCGACGGCACCCGGCAACTATAAGAGCCACAATTTTAACGTGCCCGCGTACGACTTCCTGAAGGCAAACCCACGCTTCGCCACTGGTGGCGTCTATAATCAGCACGTGGACGGAACCTACTTCATCTGGGGCTCGCCTCACCGTCCCGACCTTCATATGAAGCCCGACGGGTTGGTTATCTACAATTTCTCCCAGGACACCCATGCAACGGCTTTTCTTGAACGTGAAGGTATCGCTTATGACGTCATCACGGACGAGTTGGTCGATCGAGAAGGCGCCGAGCTGCTCAGCAAGTATGACGTCGTCATTAGCTCCAGCCATCCTGAATACATTAGCGGCCCGATCTGGAGCGCCCTGTCCGACTACACGGCCCAAGGCGGACGCCTCATGTACTTGGGCGGCAATGGCTGGTTCTGGACCGGAGGGGAAGATCCGGCATTCCCCGACGCCTACGAAACCCGCAATTTCTCAGCCATCGGAGAGCGGATGCTAACCAACGGACAGGTCGGTGGATTGCAGGTCGAGACCGGCCGGCCACCAGGCCCGGTTGTCGGGCTGGAAATGGCCGCCATGATCTGGAACGGCGCAAGCGCTTTCGAGAAGCAGCCGGATGCAGAGAATCCGAGGGCTACCTGGATCTTCGATGGCACGAGTGAAGGCGGCACCTTCGGCGCCTACGGTATCGACCGAGTGCGCGGTGGCGCAGCAGGTTTTGAAACCGACAAGTTCAACCCAGACAACGGCACCCCGCGGCATGCGCTCCATCTGGCAACCAATACCGAGATGGCGAAGAAACTGGAAAATGTGAAGCTTGGGACCCTTCCGCTTTCGATCAGCTATGATCCGCCGACGCCCAACTGGGTCGGCGCCGACATCGTCTTTTTCGAGACACCGGAAGGCGGCGCGGTTTTCTCGGCAGGTTCTATTACTTGGATGAGTTCGACGCCCGAAAACGGGTATGACAATGACGTCGCGCAGATCACCCGCAATGTCATCACACGGTTCCTCGACCCGACCCCCTTTCCTGCAGTCCCCGCCGAAGAGGTCGATGACGTGAACCGGGTGCCATCCAACCCGGAATACGAACACGCAGACCAAAAATAATGATTTCCGGTGATGTTCTGAGGTGAGGGCAATTGGGTACCGGCTCGACGCGCATCAGTGTCCTCATCCGCGTCTTTTGAACGGTCAAACATAGCGATTGAAAGAATGACCGACCGAGCCCGAAATGGCCTTCAGTTTGTTTGTAACTGTTGCTGTCATTGTGAACTATCGAACTGAATCTGAAACGCCGATCTCAGGGATGGCGCTCTCATCCAAAAGGTTTTGTCTCCTTTGTTGCGCTATCCAGAGTATGCTACTTAGTTTTTCTGGCGCGGCTGATCCTAAGGTGTGACTCTTGCCCTTCGAAGTGAGTAAAGAAGAGATCCTGGAAGAACTGGAACGTATTGTTGGTTCGAGTGACTTCGCGGTTAGCAAACGCACCAGAACCTTTTTTGAGCATCTCGTCAGAAGTGAAATTGACGGTAAGGGTGAAGAGCTTCATGGCACTGCGTTGGCAATGGATGTGTTTGGAAGAGGCGTTGACTTTGATCCCAACAATGATCCCGTCGTGCGAACTGAAGCGGTAAAATTGCGAAAGGCGTTAAGTTACTATTATTTGACCTCAGGTAGCCAAGACAGGGTAGGAATAGCGGTTCCAAAAGGTCGGTATCGACCCACCTTTCGCATTCGAGAACCCCGGGCAACAGATACGAATTTGACTGATGAGCAAACGCCAAGGTTGCCCACGCTGGGCATCAGATCGTTCTCAGGATCAGAGTCTGTGCGCGCAGTCTTTTTTCGTGATGGTTTGCCGGAAGAAATCGCATTAGAACTCGCCCGTTTCGCTCATATTCGGGTGCTAACAGGGTTTCGGGCGGAAGACACAAAAACTGAAACCCATGATGGGGATAATTCGCTTGAGCGCTGCGACTATGTTCTGGGAGGGACGGTTCGCGAAGATGGCGAATGTTTGCGCGTAATTGTTCAATTGAAACGTCGAGAAACAGGTAACCTAGTCTGGTCGGAACGCAAAGACATCTATTTGAGCAACGCCAATGTTTTTAAAGCGCAAGAAGACATCGCAAAGCGCTGCGCGACCTACATTGCGGATGCATATGGGTTTGTTGCAACCGACGTTGGGAGGAATGCGCGAACGCGGCCTGCCTCTGATTCGAACGTGTATGAGGCTTTACTGGCATTCCACACCCACCTTCGCGCAAATAGGGTCAGCAGCTTGGCGCAAATGATGGAACTTTCGCAAGCTGCTGTCAGGGAGAACCCAACCAGTGGATTGGCGCATGCTCTTTTATCATTTGGATATGTTGAAGAGGTAGGCGTTGGACAAAAAAGATTGAAATCCATTGTCGAAGATGGCCGAATTCACGCAGAGAAAGCCTTGGCTTTTGAACCACAATGCCAGGAGGCTCTGATTGCCGCAGCCATTTATGCCCAATTGGATGAAGATAAATCTAAGTTTCTTCAACTAATTGATGCGGCAATACGGGCCAATCCAAATGGCAATCTACTGCTCGCTGTGGCTGGAGGGTGGATTGCATTTGTCGGCGATTTCCATAAAGGCGCGGAGTTGGTACGACAAGCGACAGATGCGAACCCCATGTTGCCAACTTGGACCAAGATTACCCTTTGCCTGGAAGACGTCGAGAAAGGAGACTTCAAAGCCGCAGTCAAAAAAGTACGCCAAATAAATGTGCGAGACTCTTTCCTTGATCGTTTGATTATTTCCGCGGTGTACAGCCTCGCCGGTGAAACAGGGCTAGCCCGGGCACAATTGCCTGAGATAAATGGCGACTTCACGATTGACGAATATTTAAGCGATCTACCCTTCGCACCCGGCGTTATTGAAATGATCCGCGCAGGGTTGAGGCGCCTTTGACTCGGTAGAGTTCTGGCCAATAACGGAAGAAGACAAAACTGCTGCTCTAAATATCGCAAAGTTGCGAGTAGCTGAAAGTATTGTTTATTTTTAGGCGCATATCGCGATTTACGAAGATTCAACCGCTTTGTATCTTCCGGAATCGTCCAGCAATCTGTAGCTAATCGTGACATTTGTGGCGTTTCTTGCGTGAGGTGGAAGACGTGTCTCGTATCACTTGGGCGAACCTTCGCAATCCTTTGAATTACCGCCGATATGAGTCCGGTTGGGTCTCTGTAAGTTTTTGAACATGCAGTGCATCGGCTTGCTGCTCAGCCGCATCGGAATAGAAGAAAAACTCATGGTGCACGCAGGCAAACCGCCCGTTGACCAGAAACTTTTCGTAAATTTGGCGGTGTAGATCACTAAGTTCGTCAGTCTCCTGGTAGAATTTAATTAGGTCTTTGGGTGGTATCGAAAGAACAATGTCCCAAGCTCGTGAGTCAGCGTTTTTCATTTTCTCCTCCATTCAACTTGTTAGCTGTAGAGCCCCTGAGACACCGGGTGCCTCTTATTGTGGCGACCCGGTGAGGGTCGCAAGCGGCATCACTGCTGCTTGCCGGTTTGGTTCGATAGGTTCTTGCGCCCAATACCAATCACTATGGATTGCTCTCTTTTGACTTGATCGACAGCGTCAGAAAGCAGGGAGTGTTCTGCGCTGCTTGCTGCAAGTAAGTAATCAGTGATTTCAGGCAGGACGTTATTCCACGTTGGACAAGCCAAAGCGAACTGAGCAAAAAAGTTTGCCGTGAATTTGAACAACCGCTCCGAACTCGTCGCATCGGATTCTCGTGCTGCCCAAAGTAAGGTTTCCCATAGTCCATTTTCGAAGGCGACCTGCGCTCGAGGAGCCTTTTGCAGGTCAATCTGAACTTGATGCTTTCTGGCAAGCAAAAGCTCAGACGTTCGCAAGACCAAATTGTGTGCCGCAGCCGTCGTGGCCGGGTATTGGTTTCGCAGCGTAGTTAGCAGATCAAATTGTGACATTTACTCTCTCCACCTTTCTCGTTTATGCAAAACGAAAATGTGAAGAGTTCACCGTTCTTTGGAGGTGTCCTACAGTAGTGCAACTGTTGTCGGATATTGGCTTCCATTATTTTTTAGGGGGAAACAGCAACTAAGTCCGCAAGCCGGTCGTAGTCAAGATTTGGGAGAGCAACCGCTTTTGGTGAGAGCGGTCGTTCCTGTTCGAAACTCTGAGTTTTCGGGGGTGAAAGTCCGCTCAAAGTCGCTAATCGGTCATCTGAGTAAATCCGTCAGGTGACTGCGTTGAGCCCGAAGCAGACACTCGGAGCGACTCCCCCAAACGTTTAGATCGGCTCCAGATCGTTCAGTTTCCAACCATCGTTTCCATAGGCCTCCGTCGGCCCGTAAAAACGGAAAAGCAAGAAGTAGTTCGCGGCGCCGCTAGTCGGGAGATAGTTCACTCCCTCGTTTAGAACCTCGGGGCCGAAGTAGATGTCCACGCTGCCGTCGTCGTTGATTTTGGGCGTTGGGCTTTCTGTAGAGGCCAGTCCGATTGGGTCCGCTCCACGGATATACGAAGCCGTCGCAACATCGTACACGAGAATAGACCAGAACTGCTCGACCGGGACATCAGCAGGGACGGTCATCCGATAGCTCTTGTCGCCTTCCAATGCTGCCCCGAATTTGTCACGCGTCACCATCAGGTACGCCGTAGCCGAACCAAGCTTCACCGGGGGCGCAATATAAGTGTAGTAAGTGAAGGCCCGATCATCGATGTAGACCTTGTTCTCGTCCTCGTAGGTCATCTTCGTTTGGATCATTGAGTTCGCAACTGGTTGCGTCCAGCGCGTTTCGTTGCCCCACCTTTGAGGGGGTATCACACTCAAGTTATTCTGAAGTTCCTCGTGAATGCGGGCCATGACATCGTCAAGAATTGCGCGTTCTTCATCGGTGGGATCAAATACTCCACCTCGTTCAATTCCGAGGCTGCTCAACATACCCATTGGGTATTTGTCGATCTCGCGAACCTCTTCGTGATTGATAATCTCCTGCAAGCGGTCAAAGAAGGTGCTGTCGAATGGAAACAGCGAAGAGTACAGAACATCGTAGATGTCCATATGCGGCAAGCGCGTTTCGCTGCCATAGGGATATTGCTGGATGCCGTTTCGAATGTAGGCCTCGGCGCCTTCCAAGGTTGTGGGCTCCAGATCAGGCGTGATGATGCGCAAAGTCCCATAACCGCGATAAGTTTCGAGGGGCACCGGCAGATAGCCTTCCGGCACCTTGGCGTCGGTGTTTGCTGCATAGAGGAAGTACTTACCGCCTTCGCCTTTGTCATCGCCATCCGGGCCGACATCAACGACCGGCCGCTGCCACACATCAAGGAATGTCCCAAAGATGCTGTATGTCTCAGTCGCGGCCGGAAGCTTTACCACCACTGGACCGTCCTTAACGTCATAAATGAGGTTAACATAGGGCGTAGAATTATTGGGCGTCGGTGACTGAAACTTCCAGTTGGGCGGTTGAGAAAAATAGGCGACTTGGTTGAGTTTCTGGCCTGCGTCAAATGCTCCGGCAATCATTTGGTTGCCAGAGACGAGCGGCTGCGCCCACAGAGCGCTTTCGTACGCACGGCGTTCAAACTGCTCCCGCTCAAAATCCCGTTCTTGCGCAGACACCGATCCGAAGGCCATAGCCATTCCTGCAATTGCGCAAAGGGTGGAAATTAGCTTCATGTTACTTATCCCAGTTTCGAGTGGCTCCAGCGACCATTTAGCAGTTTTGCAGAGTTGTCGAGGTTAATGCCGAGCCAAAAAAACTCCAGTTCTGCGCGACCAACGCATAAGGCGGCTTCGTCCGCATAGCGGTCGTTCATGCGGAACAATCGCGCCGCGCTGCGGCTAACGGCAGGTTTGTCCGCAAAGCAGTCACACGAGCAAGTAGCGGCGAACGACCGCTTCGAGCCCAAAGTGGTCGTTCAAATTAGAATGATCGAGTTTCAATACGCTTCTGATCTCGCAGGTGCCTCTAGTTCTTCTTGGATTGGAAGGTGGATTAGTCCTGCAAATAAGTCACGTGAAACTTAACTCGGGAAAGACACATCGAAATAGGTCGAATCGTGTTAGAGTTTACCTTTTGATAGGGAGTGCTTTTCATGACCGAATACTTTAACCTTGGAGAATACAGCCGTGCTGCCAGCAAAGTTCCAGATGCTCAAATTTGGTTTGATCGAGGGCTAGTTTGGGTTTTTGCCTACAATCACGAGGAGGCGATTGTCTGCTTTGAGAAAGCAGTTGCGGCCGATCCAAAATGTGCGTTGGCTTATTGGGGCATCGCCTATTCCATCGGACCAAACTACAATAAACCATGGGAAGTCTTCACCTCTGAAGAGAAGGCGCCGGCTTTGGAAAGGGCGCACGAAGCGCTCAAGAATGCGCTGGCACTGGAAGACGCCAAACCTGCAGAGCGTGCACTGATTGAGGCGTTGGCTTTGCGCTATCCAACTGACCCTGAAATCGAAGATTACCAACCATTCAACGATGGTTTCGCTGAAGCTATGAAACCAGTTTACGAGTCCCACAAGGACGACTTAGACATTGCTTGCATTTACGCTGAGGCATTGATGAACCGGACGCCTTGGCAACTCTGGGACTTCAAAAAGGGCGTTCCGAACCCAGAAGCTTCAACTGTCGAAGCTATGGAAGTTTTAGAACGCGCATTCGATCAAACCCACGGTGCTTGGAGCCACCCTGGTCTGTTGCACATGTACATTCACCTGATGGAAATGTCGCCGCACCCTGAAAAAGCGCTGCGCCATGGGGATACCCTAAAGGATCTAGTCCCCGATGCGGGCCATCTTGTGCATATGGCCACACATATCGACGTTCTCTGCGGGGAGTATCAGAATGTGCTATATCGCAACCTGGCTGCTGCCAAAGTGGACGATATGTTTAAGGAATACGCCGGAGCTGCGAACTTCTACGCTCTATACCGCATTCACAACCTGCATTTCGCATTTTATGGCGCGATGTTTCTCGGCCAGAAAGCTGCAGCGGTAGATGCGGTCACCCGCCTACGCGGAGAAGTACCCGATGAGGTTGTTCGTACTTACCCGGACATTTTCGAAACATTCGTGGCGGCTGCACCTCATGTTTACATCCGGTTTGGAATGTGGTCGGAGATCCTTGAGCTTGAACAACCGGAAGACAAAAAACTCTACGTAACTACCAACGCATTGATCTTTTACGCCAAAGCCGTTGCTTTGGCTAATCTCGGACATCGCCGAGAGGCTCAATCGACCATGCGGGAGTTTACTGCCGCTTATGCCGAAGTGCCTGAAAGCCGTATGCTTTTTAACAATACAGCGCGCGACGTCCTCGCCGTAGCCGAAGAGATGATGAAAGGCGAAATTGAGTTTAAAGCCGGCAACCATAACGCCGGTCTTAATCACCTTCGCAAAGCGGTCGAATTAGACGACGGGTTGGAATATGAGGAGCCCTGGTCGTGGCCGCAGCCATCCCGGCATGCTCTGGGTGCTTTATTAATGGAGGCGGGTGAATATACTGAAGCTGAAGCGGTCTACCGGGCCGACTTGGGGCTCGATGGCAAGCTACCTCGACCTAGCCAACATCCGCGCAATGTCTGGGCTCTGCACGGGCTCCACGAATGCCTCCAGCGTAGAGGCGAAACCGTGGAACTCCCACATGTGAAATTGCTTCTGGACCAAGCCGTTGCCCGCGCAGACATTCCGATCCGCGCCAGTTGCCTGTGCCGTTCAGCGGCTGCTTGACGCGTCCAAGAGCCGGATGGCTCTCGGTGGTGCAGCTTCGCGAAAGTAAGACTACTTCGGGCTTGGAGGGTACCCGCATTTACACACTTAATGTCTGCTTTGAGCCACTTGCAGACTCTTGAAGTCAAATGGCTTACTATGGCGCAATCGTGCGTTTGGGCTTTAAATTTATGCGCAAAAGGAACCTCCAATATGAATAGGAGATTGTCTACGATCTTGGCCGCTGATGTTGTCGGTTATTCCACTCGTATGCGTGAAGATGAGATCGACACGATAAATCGTGTTACACTGTTAAACAAGTTAATCGGAACTGTTGCGTCCACGCACAATGGGCGGGTCTTCAACCGCGCGGGTGATGGCTTTCTTTTGGAGTTTTCTAGCCCAGTGGCGGCAGTTCGCTGTGCTTACAATTTACAACTTCAACTCGCTGCACCAGTAACTAAGCGAGAGATTGGACTAGAAATCAGGGTTGGTGTCCATCTTGCCGATGTCGTAGTAGATGGCGACGATTTGCTTGGCGATGGGGTGAATGTAGCAAGTCGTATTGAGTCTGAAGCCGAGCCGGGTATGGTCCTCGTAAGTAATGCTGTGTTCGATCACGCCAAGCGGTCGGCCCAGCTCAAATTTGAGAACAAGGGTACCCGAAATCTTAAAAATATTTCCGAACCAATTACGGTCTACGCTGTTGCAGGCGAGCTTGGCACGCACAGTTGCGGAACTGCCCTTATCGAGGACAGTAGCCTTCCCTACGTAGCGGAACTGCAAAAGTCCACCAATTCAATTGTTGTGCTTCCCTTCAAGAACATGAGCAATGATCCCGAGCAGGAGTATTTTTCCGATGGCCTGACGGAAGACATCATTACAGAGTTGTCACGGTTCCCTGACATTCTCACGATCTCCAGGAATACTAGTTTTGGTTTAAAAGGGGTTGCGGCTGACGCTCGTGAACTTGGACAGAAACTCGGCGTGCGTTTCTGTCTTGAAGGCGGGGTTCGCAAGCTGGGAAATCGCATAAGGATCAACGCGTATCTGACGGATGCAGTGTCAGGCGAACAGCTTTGGACAGAGCGGGCGGATTGCAATCTGGGGGATCTTTTCGATTTCCAGGATGACCTTGTTGCCAAAATCGTCGCGAGTGTGGCCGGCCAGATCGAACGGCAACTGGAAGCCACGGCACAGCGAAAACGTCCGGGTGACCTGGAAGCCTATGAATGTTTAATCCGCGGTTTGTACTATCACCGGATTGGTGGAGTCACAAAGGAGAATGCAGAGGAAGCAGTTCATTGGTTTGACGAAGCGCTGAAACGAGATCCAGGATATGGTCGAGTTCATGCCTGGAGGGCGTGCGCTGTCGCTACAGTAGCAGAATGGACCGGTGAAGATGTATGGGATGAGTTGGTCGAAGCAGGGAACCTAGCTGTCGAGCTGGATGAAACGGACGCTGAAAGCCATCGAATTGCCGGTTCTTTGGCGCTCTATGTTCGTGACTTTGAACGGGCTAAGTTCCACTTCAATCGCGCTCTGGAGTTAAACCCAAATCACGCGTTCATTGTTGGACGAACCGGTGAACTCCATAACTTTCTCGGAGATGGAAAGACTGCTCTTGAGTATCAAAAGCGTGCAAAGATGCTTGATCCCTTTTTGCCCGAATATTGCCGCGAACTAGAGGCAATTGCCTACTACGTCATGCATGATTTTGAGGCTTGTTTTAACACCGTGGATGAATTTGCGAGGCTCACCCGGCGGGCGGCAGCTTATCGGACTGCGGCCGCAACTCACCTGAACAATGACTACAAGATTGAACGAGCAGTTCGCGATTTGTTGCTTCACGATCCAGACTTTAAACCTTCTACATTCATTCAAACTGAATACTTCAAAGATCGCGAGATATCTAAGAGATTGAAAGCTGAATTGAGGAGCGCTATGGCGACAACCTCACTTCGCCTCGCTGGTTGAGTACACAATTTGCTAACTTAAAAATTGAGGATTAAAGCGTCTTCTCTGTGTAAGAAAAGGCCTTGGATCGCCGGATTCTAACGACCACTTTGTCCGCAACTCGGACATCGGCACCCGAAAACTCGCTGCGCAGTGAATGAACGACCGCTTTTCTTTCTGCGGTGCGGCTTATGTATTTGGCGACTAGTTCGCTGCGCCTGCGAGGTTCAGAGATGGAGCTCTTCCGCTTTGGGCTCATTACCGCCATTCGCTGCTCTGCGCCTTAACAGCCGCTTTTGTCCGTTTAGCCGACGTCTTCCTCAGATTCTTCGATGCCCAGAAATGCTGTAAACTGTCCGGGATAGTAGTGATTGAGGGTGGCACCCAATTTGAGCAATATGAGTTGTTGCTCATGGGACAGGCTATCATCGAAGTTCTTGAAGTTCGGATTATCCAACACCCATTCGTGCAGAAATCGTTCGTATTGGTGCCTGAGCTCGGCCAGTTCGGCATCCTTCTTTTCAAACAACCCCATCAAATAGCGTTGCTGCGAGACCCTGCCCTTCATCGCGCTCTCGAAGATCTTGTTCAAAAGCGCTGCCCGGCGATCCAGCGTCTCGGGCTGTCCGTTGACCATCAGCTCGACCTGCGTGTTGGCAAAGTGTTGAACATCGGACGGGCTGTAGTTCTTGAACCTCTTTTTGCGTGGTCGTCCTTTCGGATTTGGGCAATGACCCTTGCGCCAACGGCCGCGGGCGTCCCGGTTCAGATCTGCCGGTTTAGAGCCCACTTCGGGCCCGTTTTCATCTTCTTCAAGCATCATTAAACCTTTCGCTTGATGGTTGGATGTCAGCAGGCTGGCTCGGCGTCCGTCGCGGACGGTGCCTGCACCTCGGCCTCGTGTTCGGAAGCCTTTGTTGCATACCGCGTGCCCGTTTCAGCGCACCGCGCATGCTTGCCAGTCAAGTTTTGCCATCGACGGATGATTGTGTCGCAATATGCCGGGTCCAGCTCCAAGAGCCGAGCGCGACGGCCGGTCTTTTCGGCAGCGATCAGGGTCGTGCCTGACCCGCCAAAAGGATCCAGCACAATCTGACGCTGCTTGGAGCAGTCCTTGATGGCATCCGCAACCAGCGCAACAGGCTTGACGGTGGGATGCATGGCCAGGGCCGCGTCGCGGTCTTCGCCGAAGCTGTTAACGCCTGGGTATTCCCAGACATTGGTCCGGTAGCGACCAGTTTGGCCAAGCTCAAATGTATTGATGTGCGGCGCCGTCCCGCGCTTGAAGACAAAGACCAACTCATGTCGCGACCGATAGAATGTACCCATGCCACCGTTTGACTTGGCCCAGACACAGAGATTCTTGAGCTCGTCATAAACACTGTGCCCGGCCGCCAGGGTCTCGCCCATGTGCCGCCAATCCATGCAGATAAAATGGATCGAACCATCAGCGGAATGGGCCGCCATGTGCCCGAAGACGGTGGCCAGGAAGGCCTGGAACGCCTCTGATGACATCTCGCCCGATGCCATCGGGAACTCGCGATGCCGCGCCTTTCCAAGGCCAGACACATGCCCGGCAATGGGGACGTTGTAGGGCGGATCGGTAAAGATCAGTGAGGCGACATCGTCGCCGAGAAGCCGTTCATAGGAGGTAGGGCACGTCGCGTCCGCGCAAAGCAGACGATGTGATCCAAGTTCCCAGAGATCGCCGACACGGGTGACAACGGCATCCTCCTCGGGCGCCGGCGGGATCTCGTCATCGCGCCCAGGATCAGCTGCCTGACCAGTCGCCTGCTCCTCGAGGATCAGATCCACCTCTGCAAGGTCGAAACCCGTCAACTCAACAGAGAAGTCTACGTCGATAAGCCCCTGGAGTTCGATCGCGAGGATTTCCCGGTCCCAACCGGCCTCTTCTGCGAGACGATTGTCCGCAAGGATGTAGGCACGCTTTTCTGCTTCGCTCAAATGCTCGACGCGCAGTGTGGGAACCTCTGTCCAGCCAAGAGATTTGGCCGCTTCAACGCGGCCGTGACCGGCGATGATCCCATTGTCCACATCGACAAGCACCGGGTTCACGAAGCCAAAGCGTTCGATCGACGCCGCGATCTTGCGGATTTGTCGCTTTGAATGCGTCCGTGCCTGCCTATCATGCGGCTTCAGGCGCGCGATTGGCAGTGTCGCTGTTCCCTTCAGGGCTCTGACGGGCGCCTCTGGATCGATTGTCTCAAGTCTAACAGCACTCATTTATTTAACCTCGATAGGGGTTGATTTGGGCTATACTTTGGGACCGGAATGGATCATTGCTCACGCCTTAAGCCTTTGGGCGCCCGCGCCGGATGCTTGGGGCTTGTTCGAGGAAGGCCGAGACTGCCTGGGCCGTTGCAGTCAGTTCCAGGACGGTGACGACCCGGCGGCGATTTGGCATCGCGTCGCTCAGAACTGCACTCAGCGCTTCGATCCCGTCGCAAAAGTCGGGCTCAAGGAACAGGGGCGTCTTTTGCGCACGGGCCCTGGCCTGCGGCACGATCTCCCGCAGCTCGATCTTACTCAAAACGACGAACTGGCGGGCATCCAGGTATCTCCTGCCGTCCGCTCCGAATGTCGGGCGGGAGGGGTCGACCTCGGGTTTATACCTTTGGCGGGCGTGAAGCGACGGGCGTTCAACAAGCCCAGGCAGGCGCGCCTCGAGCTCGGGCCGAAGGTATCGCATCAGAAAGACGATCTCTGATTGCTTGAACCCGGCATCGAGCAAGTCCAGTCCAATCGCCAAACAGAACACGTCGATCGAAGTATAGGCGGCTTCCGCACCACTCTCTTCCGGCGGCGCCACAAAGGACCATCGCACAGGCGGCGGATCCGAGGCCTCAGCAAAATCGTGCTCGCGATCCACATCAAGAAGACGTTTCACCCTTGTGCGGAAGACCTTTGGTACGTCGTCTGACGCACTACGCCCGACCGTGAAGCTCTTCCACAGCGCCCACTCGGCTTGTCCGCGACCGAAGGTTTGGTTTGACATTGGCGCACCCAAATCAACTTGACTTAGGGTCAAATTAATATTCGCGCCTCGACAAGTCAACCCCTATTGGGGTCATATTATGGCTTGCCGCTGAATCAACCGCGTGTACTGACCCTGATTTGCTCCTGATTTCCAAGCCCCCTACCCTGTAGATCACGTGTTTTACACGTGTTTCTGGCGTGTTTTCCAAAGTGCCCTGAATTCGACTAAACCACGGAAACCGTGGCACAATATCGGAGAACTCCGACAAAAGAGCTGATCCAAAACACCAAAAACCGTGAAAAACAGGTAAATCTGGCCAAAAACAGCGGAAGTGCCCAGTCTTTCCCGCGACCTTCGCTGAGACCGGTTCGCTCTGGACTGCGTCCACCACCATTTCACAACCTTAATATCCAAAAGTAATAGTTTCTTCAAAAACTTGATGGTTTGGTTTCATAAAGGCCGAGCAACACGCGCATCACGCGGCCGCGTTTCTCGTCCTATTGACACGTTCGAACCAGGCCACAATTGCGTCCACGTTAGGCTCAAGCGCTTGTGCTGCACCATCAGTAAAATCTTTGAACTTTTCCTCGTTCAAACCGTTTACTCCGACCAATACCGGAATGTCCTGAGCTAGGGCCTCACCAATCACAGGTCGAAATCCGCGACCGTCGGATTCATGTTTTCCAAACTTGTTGATTATCAACAACTGTGGACCATCCGACAGTGAAGCCGTTACATACCCGACAGCCTCCTCAAGAGCAGCTGGATCCAGACGACACCCCCGCGACATCGTGCCCAGCGATTGTGAAATGCGGATCGTCGCGCCATCGGGCAGAACCCGCAGGTCCATGTCGCATTTTGTGTCGTCCGCGCATTCGGTGTTTGTCTGCACTACTCCTGAAAGTTGGGCGCCCTGGGCCAATAGTCTTTCTGCCACAGCACTGAGCAGCCTGTCAGTTGCTCCGCGATCAGTAGTGGTCACATAGGCCAAGTGCATTTGGTTGTCCTCTTAGTGCAGCATTCCAGCAATCCAGATAGCACGCATAGGCGTGCTCGGCCACTCCCCCAAGCTAAAGCAAAGTCGTTCAACTGAAAAAAGGTTCGTGCAAACCCCAGAAAATGCAGTGGAAAAAGGCGGGCCAAGCAAGCTTTGGCTCTGGTCCAAAGTTGAGGTTTTCGCAGAGGAAGACACCGCCACTAGCATTCATTTCAACGACGCGTCGATGGTCGTTGGACATCTTGCCAAACAAGTGCATCAGCTAACAAACCGAACAGAATAACAAACAATGAGCTTCTATTGATCAGAATGTTAGTGCGTGGTCACACTGTTACCGATGGGGAAATAGTTTACATAGGGTATGCCGACCCATCACACCTACTAGCGATCCACGCGTCTGGTACCCGTTGGTACGATGCAGCTGAGCACATGGGTCACTATGGAAGCTAGCAAGTCGTCCCAACCTGCCGCGGTCATATAAGAACAGAATGAGGCTTAGTTCAGAGTACGGCGTTCAGGCAATCTTTGCACCAAATAACGTGCTTGGAAGGGCGGATTTATCGCCGGACCAAGCTCTCAAAGCCCAAGAGCCTGACGCCGTTCTTCAGCAAAACCCTGTACTATTCGGTCGGCCACCAGTGCTAGAATCGCCATCGCTGCGCCAGCCGATATCCCCAACCCGACATCCGCCTGGCCCAGCGCCAAATAGATTGACTGGCCCAACCCCGTGGTACCGATCAAAGCTGCAATAACCAACATGGCAAACGCGTATAGAATGGTCTGATTCAGCCCCAATAGGATCGTAGGCGCGGCATAGGGTGCTCTTACGTCGCGCATGATTTGCCAATCGGTTGCACCACTTGAAATGGCGGCCTCCATCATTTCGTCTGGCGTGTTGACCAACCCGTGGCGAGTATAGCGTATCATCGGCACAATCGCGTATGCGCAGATCGCCAGAAAAGCCGAGAATTCACCAATTTGAAATACCATGAGAACCGGAATCAGGAACACGAACAAAGGAATTGTTTGCAGCATATCGCAGATCGGACGGACAATCTTCCAGATGGGTTCCCACACCGCACAAGCCAGACCGATCAGACCGCCAAAAACCGCACAGAAGAAAACCGCCGCCCCGCTGAGGTAGAGCGACAACAGCGCCCTTTCCCACAAACCCGACGCGAGGATCGTGCTTAGTAACGCAACCACCAATACCGCAAGACGCGAACCGCCAGCAACCCAGCCAAGCGCTGCGGCACCGGTCAATACAAAGGGCCAAGGTAAGTTCGAAACACCGGTCTCGAGCATCCCAATCAGGATAAGCGCCAATAACCCACCTGTCAGATGACCGCGCCAAGCAAAAACCAATGCTATTACAGCTCCAAAGACAAACAGGCCATAGCTCATCTGAGCGGTCCACTGAAAGCCCCAGGTAAACGGCAGCACGGCCTGATCCAAACCAATCCGAAGCGGTAACAGAACATAAAACAATGAGTTGTTTTTTAGAGCGTCCAGCCAAGGACCATTATTCTGGGTGAACGTCGTCAATCCATTATCCACCGCTTGCGCAACCGGATCCAAAAGGGTCAAATCTGCCGGATTTGGAAGCCTCGCCCAGAAAACGGCCGTGAACGCCGCTGCAAAAGCCAGCATTGCCCAACCGACCTTTTGGTCGTACCGCTTACGCTCGGTCGCAAGGGTTCCACTCATCCGGTCGATTACCACCGCAAAAACTACAATGACCAAACCGGCCAGTAGCGACTCGCCGAACTGAGCCTTGCGCATGGTCAGCAGAACCTCCCAACCAATGTCGTTGAAGCCGCCAATCACGGCGGCAATAATCACCATCGAGAGTGCGGCCATCAGACATTGGTTCACGCCGACCATAATCTGAGTTGCAGCGGCGGGGATTTCGACCTGAAACAGCTGTTGGAAGCGTGTGCCACCTGACATAATGGCGGCTTCTTTTATTTCCGGATCAACTCGCTCGAGCCCAAGCATTACATTGCGAGCCATAGGAGGTGCAGCATATATGGCTGAAGCGATTAATCCGACAACCGGCCCGAATCCGAACAGTAATAAAAGCGGTGTCAGATAGGCAAATGTCGGCACGGTTTGCATTACGTCCAGCACCGCCTGAACAAATGACTTCACCTTTGGCACCTCGTTAGCGAGAATGCCGATTGCTCCACCCAGTATCAATGCAACTGGAACTGAAACGGCCACCAATGCCAGTGTGTTCATGCTTTCGGCCCAATATCCTGACGCCAAAACAAAGCTGAGACCCAAAAAGCCAAGTGCAGCCATCGGCAAGCCACCCAAATACCAACCCATCGCGGTTACAAGGCCTATCAGAATGGGCCAAGGAGTGTTGCTCAACACGAAATTGGCCCAGTTCATCGGATACGCCATTACGTCGGAAAACAGACGTGCAAAAGGTTTGATTGCATTTAGCGACCAGTCGAGAAAATTCCCAACCCATTGTGTAGCCGGCAATTCCCAGGCGGCTGGCCACTGGATCAACCAAGGCGCAACTCCTTCCAGAACAAGACAAACTGCACCAACGATTACAGTGATCAATGCCGCCTTCGCTCCGGCCGTCAAACGCGCGGAATCTTGTGCTGGAACATCCGTCAAAACTGTCATGTTTCGTCCACTTGCAAAGCAGCGGCTAAATCAGACGGATGTACCGTACCAACAACTTTGCCGGTGTCATCCCTGACCGGAACGGGTTCGTAAAGTTCCATGCAGTGCGCCAACGCCGCGTCAAGCGTCATCGCTGTGGTCAAACCCGGATCATCGGGGCCCGTTTCACTGCCTCTGTCGCGCATAACTGACCCGACTTTGGCGTGTTGGCCCTTTGCCACGTCCTTGGAAAACTCACGCACATAGTCGTCTACTGGGCGCAGAACTATGTCTGATGGCGTACCAATTTGAACAATTTTTCCATCGCGCATGATGGCTATTCGGTCAGCCAGCTTTAGCGCTTCGGCGATGTCATGCGTTATGAAAACAATGGATTTTTTCAAGGTCGCCTGAATGCGCAGAAATTCATCCTGCAACTGGCGGCGGATCAGCGGGTCAAGCGCCGAAAAAGGCTCATCCAGAAACCAGATGTCTGGGTTCACAGCCAAAGAGCGCGCGATACCCACGCGCTGACGCTGACCACCAGAAAGCTGCCGAGGGAAACTATCTTCGCGCCCCTCGAGGCCGACGAGAGAAATGACTTCTTGAGCGCGGGCAAGACGTTCCTTGCGGCCCACACCCTGAACCCGCAGGGGATACGCTACGTTTTCGGCAACGGTCATGTGTGGAAACAAGCCAAAGTGTTGAAACACCATCCCCAGCTTTTTCCGCCGAAGATCGGTCAACGCCTTCTTCGAGGCGCCTACCACGTTTTCGCCTTCTACACGGATTTCGCCGCCTGTTCCCGGCAAAAGCTGCGAAATGCAACGGATAAGAGTGGATTTGCCCGAACCGCTGAGCCCCATGATGACGAACAACTCGCCGTCGCGGACTTCAAAGTTGGCATCTTGCACGGCGGGTATGAAACCTGCATCGCGCAGGTCAGTTGCGGCCTTATCGGCATCATCCCCTGACCGAGACAGCGCTTCGGTCAGGGCTTTTTCAGCGCCTTGGCCAAAAACCTGCCAGAGATTCCGGCAGGCAATAGCTGGCGTATTCGTGTCAGTCACTTAAGTGAACTCACTGCGTTGCCGCGTCTACGACCGGACGCCATTTATCTTCATTTTCGGCCATCCAAGCGGCAACAACCTCTTCGACGGATCCACCGTCAACGTCAATTGCACCCATCATAGGCTGCTGATCTTCGACTGCCAGTTGATAGTTCGACAGGATTTCATAAGCAGCTGGCCATTTGTCAGCCATTCCGCTCCAACCTGCTTTGAAAATGCGTGAAGGTGCGAAGTCACAGTCATTCACAGCATTAGGGTTCGGTCCCCACGCAGGATCATTAAAGCAGGCCTCTTCACCCACCGGCAGGTCGACGAACTGAACATCATATGCAGACATTGCCCAATGTGGTTGCCAAAAGGTAATCAGAAGGGGAGATTTCCGCTCGGTCGACGCGCGGAGTTCCGCGATCAATGCACCTTCGGAGCCCGCTGGAACAGCCTTGAAAGGCAGATCGAGCCCGGTCATGCGATCCGCACCTGGGGTACCCCAGTCAGCCGGATAGTCAACCAAACGACCGCCTGGCAGCGTGTCGGCAGTAGCAAAAACTTGCGCGCATTCCTTCAACGCTTCCCAAGCTGGCAGACCCGGGCAAAGTTCGGCTACATGCGCGGGATATGCGATGCCTTCCTTGGCATCCAGACCCAAATCACCCAGTTCAACAACGCCGCCTGCATCAACTTTTTTCGCATAATCGTCCGAAACGTTTGACGACCAGATTTCCATGGCGCCGTGGACTTCACCATCGGACATGGCCTGGTACATATTCATATAGCCCGCAGTAACATATTCGACGTTATATCCTGCAGCCTTGAGCATCTCACCCGCTACATGGGTCGAGATATGTTGACCGGTCCATTCGTTGATCGCCAGTTTGATCGGTTCATCGACGGCGCCCATATCCGCTGCTGCAGCAGTGCTTGCCACAGTCATTGCCAAAAGGCCTACACCAAGTTTTTTCATGGAATATTCTCCCTGTCTTTTTTGATTGCCCCATGTGGCGAATTGTTCGCCCCAATGGCTTCACTTGCAGAAACTATAAAGCAGAATGCACGAGTTAGTTCGGATGCAAAAGAGTGCACATAACGGTGTTATCGAATTTGTTGATCGATCAATCCAGCGAAACACCCCCACTCATAAGAACATCGCCCAAAGCTTCTGGTCAATTAACGGCGCTAGACTGCGGGAAATTGATTGACCAGTCAATTACAAAAGTGTGGGTCTGTGGTTCGATAAAACAAGCGACACCTTAGTTCCCGGGCTAAACAGGAAATAGGAACTTGAATACGTGAACAAAATGGAAACACTTGATGCAAGGAGGGTACGAGACATGCTTCATTTTGATGATATTTACAAACTGGCCGCAAACCGTCACGGCGGCTCGGACGCATTGGAAAGTAAGTTAGACAAGCCAAAGCCCTTGGCCGAACTGGTCGCCATGCCGGACGACCGTTGGCTTGCAACAATTACAAAGACGATCTTTCAGGCTGGGTTCAACTGGAAAGTTATCGAATCCAAGTGGGACGGGTTCGAGACCGCGTTTGATGGGTTCGACGTGGGGCGCTGCGCCTTCATGGATGACGAAAAATTCGACGCGCTATTGCAAGATACGCGTATTGTACGCAACGGGATCAAGATAGAGGCGGTCCGTGATAACGCAGCCTTTCTGCTGGAACTGCGCCATGAAGGTGGGGTCGGTCAAGTACTGGGCGGCTGGCCGTCTACTGATTTCGCCGGATTGCTAGAGATGCTTGGCAAACGCGGATCGCGTTTGGGTGGAGCATCGGCGCAGTACGCGATGCGTTTTGCAGGACGTGACAGTTTCATTCTGTCCCGAGATGTGACGTCGCGACTGATTGCAGAAGGCGTGATTGACAAACCGGCGACTTCAAAAAAGGCGATGGCAGCAGTTCAGAGGGCTTTCAACTCGTGGATGGATCAGTCGGGTCGTTCGTTGACAGAAGTTAGCCGGGTTTTAGCTATGAGCCTTTGAAAACAGCTTGCAGCCCCTGCCTTGAGCATTACGGTCTAAGATATGGTGCGCCTCTTTCTAATTATTGTACTTTGTTTTTTCGCGTCCTGCGGTCGCCAACTGACCGAGCAGGAACGCGCATTTGCGAGCAACATCCAAGGAAATACGCTCGACTTGGACCGGGTTAGACTAGTCGAAGGTGCTCCGGTTGCCGCAGTCACCTATACCCGCAAGGCGCGGCCACGGCTGGCTTGTCGCGAACTTATACTTCCACCCGTTAAAACTGAGACCGTAACGGGCAGACCAGCGGCTGTCGCACTTTTTAACCGCGTGTATTTCACCAAGGACTGGTATCTGGACGATTACATGTCCAAATATCCCGAAAGAGTGAACTTGATCGCCGCGATGCTACTCGCACACGAATTGACACATGTCTGGCAGTGGCAAAATCGAGAAAAAACCGGGTATCATCCTTTGAGAGCCGCAGCGGAACATGGGCGCCAATCCGATCCCTATTTATTTGACCTCGATACATCCCCGGATTTCTTAGCATATGGCTACGAACAGCAAGGATCGATTGTCGAAGAATATGTATGCTGCCGTGCGCTTGACCCTGGTGCACCTCGCACACAGCGGTTGCACGACATGCTCCAACCGCATTTTGACCTCGCATCTCTGCCCAACGGGCGCAGAGAAAGCGACGTCCTGCTTCCGTGGGATGGCGCCGAGATCGAAGGAATTTGTCGCTGACTTTACTGCTGGCCTTGCAGTGTCTTGAGGTATGCAACTAGATCGGCAATCGGTTTGCTTGTCGGTATTGATTGCCCGGAGTCTGTTTTGATTGTAGCGTCCCGGCCCTCAAAAAACGGACCATAAACCGGCATTGGGCTACCATGGCTGACTAAGGGTTCTTGCCCGTCGATGCGCGCGACAACCCGCTCTGTGGGAAATTCACCGCCCGAAGTTACCAACTTTGTCAGATTGGTAGGTTGTATAACCAGCACTCCGGCCATTGGCCCATTTCCTATTGCGTCCAGCCCATGACAGGTCGCGCAATAGTTCATATAGATTTCTTCCCCAGATTCCACGTCTTGCGACCACGCTGGCACAGATATCGAAAGCGCTGCTGCTAAGGCAAAAATTTTACCCATCCAACCTGCCATAATTTCCTCCAACAAAATTAGACGAGTTCAAGCTTGCCCGACAGAGGCGATACCGCAATGATCCAGATCAACGAGATCAGCGCAGAGGTTCAACACATGGCACATTACGCGGCGATCATGCTAGCGGCTGGAATTGGTGTTCCAATTCTCGCTGCGCTGAACGCTACCCTTGGAAAAATGATCGGGTCGCCCAATGCGGCGGCTGTAATCCTGTTTGCCGTCGCACTTACCGCCTCTGTGATCGTTCTGCTCGTACTGCCAGCCGACCACGCATTCGCCAAGGCGGCAAAGGTTCCAAAACATCTGTTTCTGGGAGGTGTATTAGTTGCTTTCTACGTGCTGGCCATCACCCATGTCGCGCCTCATTTCGGGGTCGGAAACGCGGTGTTCCTAGTGTTGGTCGGACAATTAATCAGTACAGCTGTAATTGATCATTTCGGTTTATTTGGCGCCCAGGTAACGCCGCTCACTTGGATACGTGCAGGAGGTATTACCCTGATGACCATTGGCGTCGCGATCACACAGCTGGCTTAATAACTCCACTGTCCAAGCGTACCGTTCGGTCCATTCGCGCCGCAAGCTCAAGGTTGTGTGTTGCGATGAGGGCGGACAGGCCTGCTTCGTGTACAAGATTCATCAAGACATCAAAAACCTGATCGGAGGTTTCAGGATCAAGATTTCCGGTGGGTTCGTCCGCCAGCAATACACGCGGCTCGTTCGCCAGCGCGCGGCAGAACGCCACTCGCTGCTGTTCCCCACCCGACAGGGCGGCAGGGCGATGATTGGCCCGTTGGGCTATGCCTACCCGCTCCAACAGTTTCAGTGCGCGCTCATTCGCAGCCGTTTGTGCCACGCCATTGGCCAGTTGAGGCAGGACAATATTTTCAAGGGCTGTAAACTCTGGCAACAGGTGGTGGAACTGGTAAACGAATCCGACATCCTTACGCCTGATCGCTGTACGAGTGCGATCTCTTTTACCAGTCGCCTCTTGCCCGGCAATCTGAACCGTGCCCGTGTCCGGTACGTCCAGCAACCCTGCAATATGCAACAAAGTGGATTTTCCGGCTCCGGATGGCGCTACCAGCGCAACCGCCTCTCCGGCACGCAGTTCCAGATCGGCTCCGCGCAATACCTCAATTTCGCCAGGTGTTCCTTTGAGATAGGTTTTGCTGAGACCCTGCAACCTTAGAGTGACATCATTCATAGCGCAGCGCCTCAACCGGATTTAGCCGAGCTGCGCGGCGGGCCGGGAAATATGTCACGAAAAAGGACAATCCAAGAGACAGGGCGACGGCCTTAAGCACATCTGAAAGATGCAGTTCGGCGGGCAACGCATAGATTCCTCGGATGGCAGGGTCCCATACACCACCGCCCATCGCATAGTTTACGAAAGAAAAGATAGGATCGATGTAAAGCGCAAAAAGACACCCGAGGACTACGCCCATCGCAGTACCGATAATTCCGGTGAACGCACCGCAGATAAAAAACACGCGCAGAACCGAGCCCTCGCTCAATCCTATGGTTCGTAATATGCCAATGTCCCGCCCCTTGTTTTTTACCAACATAATGAGCCCCGACACGATGTTCATCGCGGCGATCAAAACGAGGATCGACAAAATGATGAACATCACATTGTCTTCGACCTCAAGCGCCCTGAGAAATCCACCCGAAGCATCTTGCCAGGTCCATACCTGTGATCGGCCTCCTGCGGCCTCGAGGATCGGTATCAGCACAGGGTTCATGTTCTCTGGCTGTTCCACCATGACCTCAATCTCGTCCGCGGCGCCTTCGCGGTTAAAAAAGCTCTGCGCCTCTTCAAACGGTATGTAAAGCCGTGTCCGGTCGATGTCATAACGACCAGAAGAAAACACATAGACCACGTCGTATGCATTTACCCGCGGGGATGTTCCAAAAGCCGTCTTCACCCCATTGGGCGAGGTCATCTTGATTTTGTCGCCGACCGTTACACCAATTGCACGCGCCACGCCCGAGCCGATCGCTACTCCTTCTGCAAACTGTGAAAGATCACCAACGGCCTTGTCACCGTCAGCAATTCCAGGCAGCTCAAGCAGGTCGTCAGGACGAATACCGAACACTTCGACGCCGGTACTTCGTTCGCGGTTTGTTAAAAGTACTTGCCCTTTGACCAACGGCGCTGTGCGCGCAACACCCGAAACCTGTGCGATCCGTGCCGCCATGTCGTCATAGTCGGCGATGGTCCGGTCAACACGACCCTGTGCATCGATTTCCCCGGACGAGTAGACTGTCACATGCGCATTCGCACCCAAAATCGTGCCCACGAACTCGGAACGAAACCCCGACCGCACCGCCAGCGTTGCGATTAAGGCAAATACTGCCAAAGTAATACCGATCAGCGAAATCCAGGTCATTACGCTTACACCACCCTCAGCGCGGCGGGCGCGAAGATATCGCCAAGCAATTTTCCACTCGAAAGGCGCAAAAGGAGGAGGGGTTTTGGTCATTCAGGCTCCGGGCGTTTTATGCTGTGGCGACCCTTTCGGCAATTTATCGGATGGTCAAGCCGATCATCATTTATTGGCAATCTATTTTACGTTCTCAGGCTCATAACCTCAGCCGAATCTATTGTGAAACGAATCAACTTTAAGCTTCATCGCCGCCGCTCTATCCATTGGCGAGAAACTGCCGGAAAAAATATACTCCAAGTTGTGACCCCCTTCACAGACAAGGACTTATTGTTTCAGTAATGAAGTTAATGCGCGCAATTCGCGAGGTACTGAATTCTAAATGCAACATTAACTGAGCAATTTTATTCCACGTTTTGCTTATTTTCCGAAACTTTGACACCCTTTCATGGGGGAACACATTTTCAGAGCGGGGGTCGCTCATGAGTATTCAAGAAAACGTAGGGGGGAAGGGCCCGATACTGGCCCGAAAATCAACAACAGAACTGGATTGCGAATCCGCAGCGTTGTTGCGTGCGGCCATTCGCCCAATATTCGACAGCGCGGCGAGTTGGGGAAATCTGGCGGACTTGCTGACCCAGAAGGGTTATCGGCTAGCGTTCCGTCAAGGAAGTCTTTGCGTAACCGATCGAACCACTGACGAACGCGTCTGCGGCCTACGATTTTTGGGGTTCGAATTCCGGGAGCTTGTTCGTCGCATGGGGCGCCCGATTGTCGTGGCTCGCGGCAGCGAAGCAGACGGTGACGTGTTGGCCGCGCGGCCAAAACAAAACGACACCTGACATTATTTATGAACTGAACCGCCCTAGCATCAGGCAATTTTTGCGTATATTTGACCAACCTTGGCTACTGCTGCCTCGGGGCTAAGCTCTTCGCTTTCACCGGTACGGCGGCTGGTTAGTTCGACGACACCGTTTTTCAATCCGCGCGGGCCCACGGTGATCCGCCAGGGCAAACCGATTAGATCCATCGTTGCGAATTTGCCCCCTGCCCTTTCATTGCGATCATCATACAACGGCTCCAACCCCAACGCGGTCAACGCGTCGTAGATCGATTCACAAGCAGTGTCTGCTTCATCATCACCTTGCTTCAGATTCACAATCCCACAATGAAATGGGGTCACGCCTTCTGGCCAGATTATACCTTTGTCGTCATGGCTCGCCTCGATAATTGCGCCGACCAAACGGCTAACACCAATCCCATGACTACCCATGTGGACCGGTAACGGCTTACCGTCCGGCCCCTGAACCGTCGCGCCCATCGCTTCAGAGTACTTGGTGCCAAAATAAAAGATCTGTCCCACTTCGATCCCTCGCGCAATCCGGCGGCGTTCCTCAGGGACCTCATTAAACAAGGCCTCATCATGAGTTTCATCTGTGCGAGCGTATTTCGAGGTAAACTCTTCCAATATTGCCTGACACTGATCACGAGAATCATAGTCGATCTCGCGGTCACCAAAAGTCAGGTCTGTGACTGCGCTGTCGTAGAAGACCTCGGACTCACCTGTGTCGGCCAGCACCAGAAATTCATGTGTATCGTCGCCGCCTATTGGGCCAGAATCGGCGCGCATCGGTATGGCCCGCAGGCCCATGCGTTCGTAAGTGCGCAAATAACTAACCAAATGGCGGTTGTATGCGTGCAGGGCATCCTCTTTCGTCAGATCAAAGTTGTAACCGTCTTTCATATAAAACTCACGGCCACGCATCACGCCGAAACGTGGACGTATTTCGTCGCGAAATTTCCACTGTATCTGGTAAAGAGTAAGAGGCAGATCTTTGTAACTACTGACATGTCCGCGGAAGATGTCCGTCACTAGTTCCTCGGCAGTGGGCGTATATAACATATCCCGGCCATGGCGATCCTGCATTCGCAACATTTCCTGACCATAGTCGTCATAGCGCCCTGACTCGCGCCACAGGTCAGCGGATTGCAAAATGGGCATCTGGATGGCGATATGACCGGCACGCGCCTGCTCTTCGTGTACAATATTTTCCAGTTTGCGCAGAACTTTGAAACCCAACGGCAACCAGGAATAAATACCGGCGGCGGCCTGTTTGATCATACCAGCGCGCAGCATCAACCGGTGGCTGACGATCTGGGCCTCGGACGGGTTTTCCTTGAGCACGGGCAGAAAGTATCGGCTGAGGCGCATTTTTTGACCTTCAAAGGTAAGAATTCGACTTCAACCGTGATTATGCCAAAGCTACGCCGGGGGCAATCGCGCTTCGGTCTTTTTTGAGACCGGACGTCAGTGGTCATTCGGTCAACTCGGTCGGGTGGTATTTCGAGTGGAATGAGAATTTCAGAATTGGAACATCGAAACTTCAGGGAAAGAAGACGCCATGTGGTTCCACTCGAGCTGGCAAGTCTGGGTGCCGGCGCCTTTTAGGGCCTATGCTGCTAAATTGCGATAAAACGCATGCGCCATGAACCTCTTGCATCATACACTCCATTGCGCCAAGAACGCCTCAGGCCCCGCAACAAAGGAACGCGCAATGGCTTTGCCGGTTAGGGATCAGCTTAGGTATTGGGGCATTGCGGCTATTGTTTTTGTGTTGCTGTTGTGGCTGTTGGGCGATGTCTTACTACCTTTCGTAATTGGTGGCGCAATCGCCTATTTTCTGGATCCGGTCGCTGACCGGCTTGAAAAATTGGGCCTGTCGCGCGTTGCGGCGACCGGTATAATTACTGTCGTCGGTGTGTTGGGGTTCGTCCTCATGATCCTTATGGTGGTCCCCGCCCTGATTACCCAGATGTTGGACCTGGTCGACGTTCTTCCCAGCCTTTTCAAAGAGCTTCGAGCCTTCATCGAAAAGCAGTTTCCATCGCTTTTAGATAGAGAGTCGAACACTCATCAAATGTTGGTTTCATTTGGAGAGACGCTTAAGTCGAAAACCGGGGACGTCTTGCAAACGGTGTTATCTTCGGTGGGCTCAGCTATCAATTTGTTGGTCCTTCTTGTCATCGTTCCCGTCGTAGCCGTTTACATGTTGCTCGACTGGGACCGTATGATAGCCAAAATTGGTGATTTGCTGCCCCGAGACCACGCACCCACGATAAAACGTCTGGCCCGCGAAATTGATGATGTTCTGGCGTCCTTTGTACGCGGAATGGGTACTGTTTGCCTAATTCTGGGAACATATTACGCCGTCGCACTCATGATAGTTGGATTACAATTTGGCCTGATTGTTGGGTTTATTGCTGGTTTGGTCACCTTTATCCCTTATCTGGGCGCATTAATCGGCGGCACACTGGCGATCGGATTAGCGCTGTTCCAATTTTGGGGCGATTGGGCGCATGTTGCTTTGGTCGCCGGTATTTTCATGGTTGGGCAAGTCACAGAAGGCAATTTCCTAACGCCAAAACTCGTCGGCCACTCGGTCGGCCTTCACCCGGTCTGGCTGTTGCTAGCTCTATCTGTATTCGGTGCATTGTTCGGTTTTGTCGGTATGCTGATCGCCGTACCGGTAGCCGCCGCTATCGGCGTTCTGGCAAGGTTTGGCACGACGCAATACTTAAGCAGCCGCCTATATACAGGCCTGGATGGGTCGGCGCAGGACAACGAATGAATGGCCACCCAACTTAGTTTTGATCTTCCATCGAAAACCGCCCTGGGGCGCGAAGATTTCTTTGTCTCACCCACCAACGCGCTTGCTGTGGCAATGATTTCAGCGACTTCCTGGCCTGGCAATAAGCTCGTACTAAGCGGCCCTGCTGGGTCCGGCAAGACACACTTGGCTCATGTCTGGGCAGCCGAGTCAGGCGGGCGGATCATTCCTTCTGTTGATTTAGTGAACGAAGATGTGCCCAATCTGGCACGCACCTCAATCGCAGTAGAAGATGTGCCCCAGATTTCCAGCGACCCTGAACGACAGAAAATATTGTTCCATCTGCATAATATGGTGCTTGCAGAAGGCAACGACCTGTTAATGACTGGCCGGCCTACGCCAAATCTGTGGGCGCTTTCGCTGGCGGACTTGCAAAGCCGGGTCGACGGCGCGCACCATGTTGCGCTTGAAGGCCCTGATGACGCGCTCTTAGGTGCCGTGTTGGCCAAACTTTTTGTAGATCGCCAACTGAACCCCAGTCCAGACGTAATCGCGTATCTCGTCAAGCATATGGACCGCAGTTTTGAAACTGCGTCCAAAGTGGTCGGTCTTATTGACGATCTGGCTCTCCGCGAAAAACGCGAGATCAACCGCGCTTTGGCAGTGCGGGTTCTTACCAATTTACGCTCCGAACTCAATTCATATGATTGACCGAAGTTTAACGATTTCGCATCCTGCTAAGCAAAGGAATGGGGAATTCATGGAACAGACCGGCGAGACTGACACCGCGGACTACGGCCCGTTTGGAAGGCCTTTGTTCGACGACCCCGGTGCAAGGGCGCTGGCCCGTGTTGGGGTTGTTGACGTTGGATCGAACTCTGTCCGAATGGTTATCTTTGATGGTGCCGCGCGCTCGCCTGCCTACTTCTTCAATGAAAAGGTCATGTGCGAACTTGGCGCTGGGCTTTCAGATACGGGTCGCCTGAACCCACTTGGACGGGAACGCGCACTTGCGGCGTTACATCGCTTTCAAGTTCTTGCGGACGATCTCGGCCTGCCCGCCTTACACTCTGTTGCCACCGCCGCCGTGCGAGAAGCCAAGGATGGCCCGGAATTCTGCAAAGAGGTCAAATCCAAGACCAGCCTAAACATCAACGTCGTTGATGGCGAAGAAGAAGCGCGATTATCTGCCCAAGGTGTTTTGCTCGGCTGGCCTGGAGCGTACGGATTGATTTGCGATATTGGTGGTTCTTCGGTCGAATTGGCAGAAATTGGTGATGGTAAAGTTGGCCGCAGAATGACTTCGGCACTTGGCCCTCTAAAATTGCGCGACATCAAAGGCGGGCGACGAGCCAGAAAGGCGCATATCAAAGCAACTATGGAAGAAATGCGGGATCAGATGGGTCCGCAAAAGGACCGTCTGTTTCTTGTCGGCGGAAGTTGGCGGGCATTTGCTCGACTGGATATGTTGCGCCGGAATTACCCCCTGAATGTGCTGCATGAATACCGTATGAGTAACAAGGCGGTTCGCGATACGATTAAGTTCATTGAAAATGGGGACCCAGACAAGCTGCGCAGTCAGGCGGGTGTCTCAAGCTCGCGCATGGCATTAATGCCCTATGCGATGGACGTTCTTTCCCGGTTAATCCGGACATTCAAACCAAAAGACATTGCAATCTCAAGTTATGGCATTCGTGAAGGGTTGCTGTTCGAACAAATGCCGCGACGTGTTCGCGACCGCGATCCCCTGATCGAAGCGAGCCGGTTCGCCGAAGCCAAGGATGCCCGCCTGCCCGGATTTGGAAAGCACCTTTTCGACTTCGTGATGCCCCTGTTTAAATCAGCGCCACCCCAAAAAGTTCGCCTGATCAAGGCGGCTTGTCTGCTACACGACGTCAGCTGGCGGGCCCATCCCGATTACCGCGCAGAAGCGTGTTTCGAATATGTTACCCGAGCCAACATGAGTGGACTGAAACATTCAGAAAGAGTTTTCATTGGATTGGCTCTGCAACACCGTTATCGCAACAAGCGCGAAGGAAACCGCTTTGCCCCATTGTACGAATTGCTGGATGAGCGCGGACAAAATGAGGCTGAAATTTTGGGTAAAGCACTGAGGTTCGGTGCGATGCTATGGATGCAACCTGATGCAGCGATGGGAAAACTCCGGTTTTTCCCAAAAAAGCAAGAACTTGACCTGATACTCCCCAAATCCGCCGCGCCTTTGTTCAACGAAGTGGCTGAGGCTAGGTTCAAATCTCTGGCAAACGCCTTGAACTCCGATACACGCATAATCATGCAGGGTTGAACTTGTCAGAACTCAGATATCAGTGAATTCTTCCGTTGAAGGTTCTTGCGCCCTAGGAGGCTCAGGTTCCTCGGGCTGAGGTTTTTTTCGAATTATGATGTCGCCATTAGGCAGCATTTCGGGCGTCTCGTATAACCCCCAATCCTGAACCTGAGCAGCGAGTTCAGCAAGCGCTGGTCCCATTTCCTGAATAAATGTTTGCATCGCAGGCCCGAACTGATCGGCAAAGCCTAGCAATTCATCAAAAGAGGGCTCCATTTCCTGCCGCAAACCTTCCAGGAACATTTCAGCTCCGCGTTCCATAAGCGATTTGCCATTATTTTCCTGCGCCTTTGCAGGCAATGCGGCAGTGACGCTCGCAACGCAGATCAATAGAATACGTGTCATGCTGGAAATATAGGACGCTGATACCTTTGTTGAAAGGTCAGAGATCAATATCCAGAGTGACCGGAAAATGATCCGAAGCATCCAGCAGCGCGTCGCGCAATTCCGTGTTAGACCAGCAGGCAGCATCCTTAAACGGATGCCAAATTCTCCAGCGAGGTTGAAGATCACGTAAATCCTTGCTGACCATTATGTAATCCAACAGCGCCTCAAGATACCTGCCCTCCTGTGGTAAAGCGAACCTTGCCGTTGAAAGAGAAACGTCTGGTCGCGGGCCATGCGTTTGTGCAGCGTGCGGGTCGTAAAGGCCCGCTTTGAGCAGGATTTCGACGGATGATCTTCCAAACAAATGTTCAAATTCATCCAGACCGGGGCCATCGTTCAGGTCGCCTAACAAAACGACGGGCTCGGATTTTTTTAAATGTGACCGTACCCGTTGAGCCAGCCACACGGCTTGCGCCAGCTGCTTTCGCCTGTTCGCAATGGAAAGTCGGATCGCTTCGTCCCGAGTGGTCGCTCCGTGCGGCGACTTTGATTTCAGATGCGTACCAATCAAACGGAATGTTTTCCCCGAGTTGGTTTCAATCTCCAACTCCAGCGGAGGTTTTGAAAACCTCACAATATCCTCAGTCGCGTCCACATCTAGATCGATACGAAAGAAGGTATCGAACCGCGGTGCATCCAGGCTGCCATTTTCATCGGCTGGTTCCCCAATCGGATCATGCCTGAGTGTCATCACGGATGGATCATACAGCAGGGCCAACTCTTGATGCGTTTCATTAGGAAACCCCATCACCGCTTGTGAGGTTCTCAGGTTAAATGCCTCAGTAAAACGCAAAAGTGCACGCACGGTGTTCTGTGTTCTGCCTGTGTTAGGTGCCTCGACGATCAAAATTGCGTCGGCATCAATTGCCGTCAAAACCTTGGCGATAGCCTCGATTTGCTGAATTTTTGTTACGTCGTGCCGCCCAGACCAGCTATCATCCACGATAAGTTTGTCGTTGCGGTCGAACAGATTGGCAAACCACTCAATATTATAGGTGGCCATCCGCATAGTTCAGACCCTTGCGCCGTTGATTTCGTCCCAGGCGCGGTTGATATCTATCATTTTCTTTTCAGCGAGGCGCACAGCTTCTTCTGGAACTCCGCGCGCCATCATTGCGTCCGGATGCGTCTCGCGCACAAGCTGCCGCCAAACTCGCCTGATTTCCGGCAAAGGCATGTCAGGCGCAACCCCTAGCACTGTGTAGGGATCATTAGGTGCGTCCGGGACAAATCGCGCTCGAAGTGCCATAAACTGAGCCTCGGACTGACCAAAGATGCGGCTGACCTCTGCAAGAAATTCGTTTTCGTTGGGATGATAAAAACCGTCTGCCATTGCGATATGGAACAGTCCTTCCATCAAATCGCATAGCGTGTTGTTGTCGTCCGCAAACATGCGCGAAATTTTTCTTGCGTAATCCTGATAACCTGCCACATCCGTTCGCGCCATGTCGAACACTTTTGCCGCGCCAGCCTCATCTTCGCGAGCGATCTGAAAGACTTCGCGGAATGCGGTGACCTCGTCGCGGGTCACATGTCCGTCGGCCTTGGCCATCTTGGCCCCTAACGCGATTACGGCGATTGCAAAGGCCACCGAACGCTCGGGCGGAGTACGCAACTTTTCAAAAACAGCAGTCAGACTTTCGCCTTTGGCTAGCGCGTTTAGTGCATCTGATATTCTGGTCCATATCGACATGAGCGCACCCTAACGCGCCGTGCTGCCGCTGTCAGGTGCAACAGTTCAGTTCGATGCAAGAATTTTCTGCATCAAAACCAAATCAAGCCAACGCCCCCATTTTCGTCCAACCTGCGGCATCCGGCCAACTTCGGAAAATCCAAGCGCCATATGGAAGGCAATCGCCGGAGGGTTTTCAGATGAAATACCCGCGACCAAAACATGGACATTATTTTCAATTGCCGCATTTTCCAAAGTAGTCATCAAAGCGCGACCTATTCCTCTGCCTCGCGCTTCAGGCGTCAGTTGAATTGAGTGCTCGCGGGTATGTGCGTAGCCAGGCCCTGACCGGAATGGGCCATATGTGGCGAACCCAAGGACCTTCCCTTCCTCCTCTGCCACCAGAAAATACCCGGATCGAGCCTCAATATCTGCTGCAATACTTTCGGGTTGGCGCACCTCAGTTGTGAAGGTCGCAAGACTGTCTCTTATGCTTGTGTTGGTAATCTGAGTAATAGACGCCGAATCTGCGGGCTGTGCGTGACGGATTTTCATTCCAAGGTGCGAACGCCCCAGGGCGTTTCAAACTCTGCCCGTATCGCTGCGGGACCGGTATCGAACTCGATCAGTTTTATCTGTCCCAACAACTTTGCCAATTCCAAAGCGTCAGGGTGATATACAATCAGGCGCCGTAATCGAACACCGCTGGATTGCAACATTCGTGCAGGGTGCAAATCCCCCTGCCATTGGATTAGCGCCGGATACAGGTTGTCGTACGGCAACCTCCCCGAGGCGGGCACCGCCATACGCCACCGCAATGCACCTCGATCCAAATCTATCGGAGTTACTGGCCCGTCAGGCATAGTTATGGCGTCAATGTCCGACACGCGGCAAATCCAGTTTGTCAGACGCGCAGGACCAGAGAAACGATCCAAATCAAACCAACGGGGTTGTTCGGGTGCAGGCGCATCTGGGTCGACTGCGATTGCCTCCAAATAAAGACCGTCTTCAAGCCCAAGCAGGCGATTGTAAGTACCGAATTTCGCGTGTTTGCCTCCCGGCTGCAAAGAAACACCAAGAGCTTGCTCGACGTGCGCAATCGCGGCTTCCAGCGTACTGCCTGAAACCGCGATGTGATCCAATTGCATCTATAGCCTCCTTCAGAACATTGGACGGCATATTCAACACCGCACCTACGACAACATCTTTGTCGCAAACTTATTACACACGACATAACAAGAAAAACTTTGTTCGCCGCCATCAAAGCATTAGCGTTTGGCGACGGCAATCAACCGCAGAATGTCCTGGGCGGCTTCAGGAATATTAGTGCCCGGTCCGAATATCGCCTTCACGCCGTGATCGTAGAGGAACTGGTAATCCTGTTGTGGAATCACGCCGCCGCAAATGACGATTATGTCCTCTGCCCCTGCTTTCTTAAGCTCTTCGACAAGTTGAGGCGCAAGAGTTTTGTGGCCAGCCGCCTGTGAAGATATTCCAACCACGTGAACGTCATTGTCCACCGCATCCTGTGCCGCTTCGGCTGGCGTTTGGAACAAAGGCCCTACGTCCACGTCAAATCCGATATCCGCGAACGCAGTCGCGATCACCTTGGCACCGCGGTCATGGCCGTCCTGACCCATTTTGACAACCAGCAAACGCGGGCGACGCCCTTCGGATTGGGCGAATTCCTCGATCGATTTCTGGATTGCCGCAAAACCTTCGTCGCCCTCATAAGCGGCGCCATAGACTCCGGCCAGTGTCTTTACTTCGGCCCGGTGACGACCGAATTCCTTTTCCATTGACATGCTGATCTCTCCTACGGATGCGCGGGCGCGGGCTGCCTCAACAGCGGCCGCCAACAGGTTGCCACCTTCGCGCGCGGTTGCGGTCAGATTGTCCAACGCGCGTTGGCACGCGGCCTCGTCACGGGTAGCGCGGATACGTTCTAGTCGGGCGACCTGAGCCTCGCGAACGGCAACATTGTCGACGTCGAGAATATCGATCGGGTCTTCCTGTTCCTTGCGGTATTTGTTGACGCCGACGATGACTTCTTCACCCCGGTCGATCATGGCCTGACGACGCGCAGCGCTTTCCTCGATCCGCAGCTTTGGCATTCCCGACGCAACAGCCTTGGTCATGCCGCCCATTTCTTCGACTTCCTCCATCAATGCCCAGGCTTTTTCAACCAGCTCATTAGTAAGGCTTTCTATGTAGTAAGAACCAGCAAGCGGATCGACCACGTCGGTCACACCGGTTTCTTCCTGCAGTACCAACTGGGTGTTTCGCGCGATGCGAGCCGAGAAATCGGTGGGCAGCGCAATTGCTTCATCAAGAGCATTGGTGTGCAGCGACTGTGTCCCACCCAGAACAGCACTCATCGCTTCATAAGCGGTGCGGATGACGTTGTTATATGGGTCCTGCTCTTGCAAAGACACGCCTGATGTCTGGCAGTGGGTCCTAAGCATTTTCGACCGCTCGGACTTTGCACCGAAGTCAGTCATCACCCTGTGCCACAAGGTGCGTGCGGCACGTAACTTCGCGATCTCCATAAAGAAATTCATGCCAATAGCGAAAAAGAACGACAAACGACCTGCGAACTTGTCCACGTCCATGCCGGCCTCGGTCGCCGCTCGCACATATTCACGCCCATCGGCAAGCGTGTAGGCCAGTTCCTGAACGAGGTTCGCGCCAGCCTCTTGCATATGATAGCCCGAAATCGAGATTGAATTGAATTTCGGCATCTCGTTCGAAGTAAATTCGATGATGTCCGAGATAATCCGCATCGAAGGATCAGGCGGATAGATATAGGTGTTGCGCACCATGAACTCTTTCAAAATGTCATTCTGAATGGTGCCTGACAGAACAGATTTATCGTGCCCCTGTTCTTCGCCTGCGACGATGAAACTCGCCAGAATGGGGATAACCGCGCCATTCATGGTCATGGAGACCGAAACTTTGTCCAGCGGAATTCCATCAAACAGAATCTTCATATCTTCAACGCTGTCGATAGCGACCCCTGCTTTTCCCACGTCACCGACCACACGCGGATGATCGCTGTCGTAACCCCGGTGGGTGGCCAAATCGAATGCCACGGAAACACCCTGTTGTCCGGCTGCCAGATTGCGGCGATAAAAAGCGTTTGATTCCTCGGCTGTAGAAAAACCGGCATACTGCCGGATCGTCCATGGACGCCCGGCATACATTGTCGCCTTCACACCGCGTGTGAACGGCCCGAAACCGGGCAAAGACCCCATATGGGGCAGACCCTCAGTATCTTCCTTTGTATACAGTGGCTTAACCGGAATACCCTCTAGTGTATCCTTAGTCAGATCGTCCAACGGACGTCCGCGCAGCTCATTCTCTGCAAGCGCTTGCCAGTCCTTCGCGTTGGTCATTGCATGTTCCTCTTGTTAATTCTGATCTCCGCAGAGTTGGAACTGCGGTTGAAAGTGTTCCGGGCGATCACCTGAATCGCAGTGATGCGCGACATTTTGAGCGCCATGTGAATTTCGCTGGTCGCATTCGTCGGTACACAGGCTATATTCATCTCAGCAGGAGGCCTTATGACACGAACGCTTGCCTTTGTTTTTGCGACACTATTCCCCTTGGTTGCGTGGGCGGCTGATGGCGCTGCGCCCGCGGACGATGACTTCATTCGTCCGGCAGGCGATAGCGACCTGAGCGAGTTTCTTTGGACCCACCGCCCAATTGTTGTCTTTGCAGACACGCCAGCCGATCCCCGCTTCCAAGAGCAGATCGACATGTTGCTGGACGGTGAAGAAGCCATGCGAGATCGCGACGTAATTGTCCTTACAGACACTGACCCATCGGCACGCTCTGCCGTTCGATCAAAGCTGCGCCCACGAGGGTTCCAGATGGTGTTTGTCGACAAAGACGGCGTGGTCAAACTACGTAAACCTTCGCCTTGGAGCGTTCGGGAAATCGGTAGATCAATCGACAAAACCCCGTTGCGCCAACGCGAAATTCGCGAACGCCGTGAAGGGGGATAAACCCGACATTCCGGTCGCCAATAACTAATGCCCAAAGCCGTCGAGATCAGTTTACTTGGCGACTGGGTCATCATGATCACTCAAACTCGATAATCACATCATCAACTGCGAGACTGTCGCCTGGACCCGCATTGATTTTGGCAACAACGCCTTTCTTTTCAGCGCGCAGAATATTCTCCATCTTCATCGCTTCGACTGTGCACAGGGCCTGCCCCTCCTGCACCTCCTGACCGACTTCGACATCAATCTTCACGATCAGTCCGGGCATTGGGCAAAGCAGCATTTTCGAAGTATCAGGCGGCAATTTCTCCGGCATTAACCTGGCTAGTTCCGCTTGACGCGGACGCCGCACGTGCACCTTAAGGTCTGCCCCCCGATTACGGATCCGGAAACCGCCCGAGATCTTTCCGGCCTTAAGGACCAATGGGCTGCCGTCAACGTCAAGAACCGCTAGTTGATCGCCGGGCGTCCAGTCAGATGTGACGCGCAGGGTAGAACCATCTTCAAAACGAACGGTTGCGCCTTCTTTATCGGCTCCAACCCGAACCGCGAATTCATGACCCTGTAGCGTAACCACCCAGCGGTTGCCCACTTTGCGTTCATGATTGTCCATTCTTCCCGAGACACGCGTCCGGCGAATTTCAGCGACACGGTGCATTGCTGCGCAGGAGGCAGCGATGCGACGCAGATCAGTTTTGGGCAATACGACCCCTTCAAAGCCGTCAGGATATTCTTCGGCAATAAAGGCCGTCGTCATGTCACCACTTATGAATTTTGAGTGGTCCATCACCGCTGATAGGAATGGTAGATTGTGCCCGATACCTTCGACTTCGAAACTGTCCAGCGCGACGCGCATCGCCTCGATCGCCTGCTCTCGCGTTGGCGCCCAAGTGCACAACTTGGCGATCATCGGATCGTAATACATGCTGATCTCGCCCCCCTCATAAACGCCAGTGTCATTGCGCACCGCATTTTCGCCACTAGGCGCATCGCCTTGCCATTTGTCATTTGCCAAAAGCGGACCAGCGGCAATCTCTTGCGGTGGGCGATAGCGGGTCAAACGGCCAATAGATGGCAAGAAATTTCGATAGGGATCCTCGGCGTACAGACGGTTTTCAATAGCCCATCCTGTCAAGGTCACCTCGTCCTGCGTAATCGACAGCTTTTCACCCGCCGCTACTCGGATCATTTGTTCCACAAGATCGACGCCGGTAATCAACTCGGTCACCGGGTGCTCGACCTGCAAACGTGTGTTCATTTCAAGAAAGTAAAAGTTCTTGTCCCCGTCAACGATGAACTCAACCGTCCCCGCGCTGGCATAGTCCACCGCTTTGGCCAAGGCCACTGCCTGCTCTCCCATGGCTTTTCGCGTGTCAGGATCAAGGAAGGGCGACGGTGCTTCTTCCACAACTTTTTGGTTGCGTCGCTGAATCGAACATTCGCGCTCACCCAAGTAGACTCCATTGCCATGGCCGTCGCACAGCACCTGAATTTCAATGTGACGTGGCTGTGTCACGAACTTCTCAATGAAAATCCGGTCGTCGCCAAAGGAATTAGCCGCTTCATTCTTGGAAGACTGAAAGCCTTCTCGCGCTTCGCCGTCATTCCACGCAATTCGCATTCCCTTGCCACCGCCACCAGCGCTGGCCTTGATCATCACCGGATAGCCAATTTCGTTCGAAATTTTCACCGCTTCTTCGGCGTCTTCGATCAAACCCATATAGCCCGGCACCGTAGAGACGCCCGCATCCTGAGCGATTTTCTTTGACGTTATCTTGTCACCCATCGCTTCGATTGCGCCTTTTGGCGGGCCGACAAACGCGACACCTTCCGCTTCTAGCGCTTCTGCGAATTTTGCGTTCTCAGATAGGAAACCATATCCAGGGTGAACCGCCTCCGCCCCGCTTTGTCGGATGGCGTCCATTACCTTATCTATCACGATATAGGATTGATTGGCAGGCGGAGGTCCGATGTGAACAGCCTCATCAGCCATTGAAACATGCAGCGCGTTCTTGTCGGCGTCCGAATAAATGGCAACAGTGCCAATTCCCATCTTTTGGGCCGTCTTGATGACGCGGCAGGCAATCTCGCCCCGATTGGCGATCAGGATCTTGTTGAACATGAAACGTCCTTTGTCTTTGTATTCGGGAAACGCAAAGCGCCGTTGCAGGATCTGACCCCAGCAACGGCGTATAGCTTGATATCGGAAGGGGCGACGGCACGCGCCCGCAAGAATTCCGGGTTATCTACAAGTGTTCTGTGTTTTGCAGTAAAGCACATTGCCTGCGGCGCCGACCACCGCGCCCAATAGCGGGTCGGCACTGACCACTGCTGCGCCCACGGCTCCCGCGCCGCCACCAAGCAGCGCCTGTTCACCGACGGTGTCGCCACACGCTGCGAGACCCGCGCAGGCCGTCGCAACAAACAAGAGTTTCGAGATTCGCATTTATTCTGCCCTTTACGCCTTCTAATTGTTGTCGGTGGCAAATGGGACAATCCATCGTTGTTATTCAATAACAACATCAGAGACATTCGATAATGCGCAGAAAGTTGCTGTTCGCGGTAGGAGAACGGCAAAAAGAAAACCGCGGACAGAGATATGTGGGGAACACAGACCTGCCCGCGGAAGGAAGGGGTACGGAATAGTAGGTGCATGTGCGACGCAGGCAAAGTTGAGCCGCACGGCACAGACAGCTTGCATGCTACATTTTCAGCCGCCAACAATGCACTTTTTCCAGTTGCGATTCCGGCTGAAACCTGCCCATCGGAATTTTTGTCGCGCAGTTTTGCGCCTATTCCGGAATTACTCGATTCAGTAGCTTCATATGACGCCAGAACCCAGTTTATGAGTAAATCTAGATGCACATGGCCTTCTTGGTTCCTATCGGACATCCGGAATTTTGGGGCAATTTTCGACTTACGTGAGCGTACTCTCATGCCAACTGCATTGGGCCTCATATTCCGTATATCACGAATATGATTTTCAGCTGTCCCAGTCACCTTTACCGCACCCCATCCAATATATCGGCAAAAGACTGTCGTGCCGTGTCCACGTCAATTACCAACAAAGCTTCGTAGCTGGACGGATCAAAAGGGTCTTCTGCAGCGACGACTTCCCGTCCAAATAGCCAGCTCAGCCGACCAGCATCCAAATTGCCGCGCTCAAAAGGCTGATCGCCGAAATGCTGCCATAAAGCCTCGAAAAACGCAGCGTCTGCCCGCCGGTCAGCAGGTTTTCGATCGCGAAAACGTTCCCTGCGGGTCAAAGGTGTTACGCCTTTGGGATTGGCCCGGCGAATTGTGAACTGATAGTCGGTACCGGCCAGGCGACCGGGAAATCCACGGTGCTTTATCATGATCAAAGCCCCTCCCAAATACACTGGGATTGTTCCAATCGGTAGGCTTCAAAAAATTGCGTCGCCTCGGGCGAAGAGGAGCCGAAATCGATTGGCCGATCCGAGAATGAGATAACAACCCGTGCTGGATCCAGTTTGTGCTGAGCTACATAAGGAACCGCCAAAACCTCGCAAAGGTGCGCCATATCGACAACAGCCACATCATAGGTGATGCGCCCGACGGTCGAACCGATTTTGGGCGCAACAAACCGAAACCGCACCCAAAGTTCGCCCGGATTGGTGTCTAGCAGAACGTTACTTAATTCAACCGGTTGCCCGGATGGCACTGGCAGAAGATTTTCCGCCATGGCTTGCCCTGGGAACCACGCCACAGACAAAACCAATGTCGACCATCCAAGTTTATCCCTCAGACGACTCATGCCTGACACCGAGGCTAAGCGACAGACGCGGTTGGATTTCTTGCTGATATGTCTTTTGCGGCGGTTCATTGGTTAACTAGCGCAATGGCATCTAAGTGTTGAACGTGTCTAATCGTCAGGCAGTGTTACGCCCCGTTGCAGCTAGAGCGGAATATTGTCATGTTTTTTCCATGGGTTTTTCAGCTTTTTGTTTCGCAAGCTCGCGAATGCCCGAGAAACCCTACGACGGGTGGAATGAGGCATGATCACCTCGTCAATGAAGCCACGCTCTGCCGCAACAAACGGATTGGCAAAGCGATTCTCATAGTCCTGAGTGTGTTGCGCAATTTTGTCGGCATCACCAAGATCAGCGCGGTGAATAATCTCGGTCGCGCCCTTCGCGCCCATGACGGCAATCTCGGCTGTCGGCCAGGCATAGTTGAAATCCCCGCGCAAATGTTTTGAAGCCATCACGTCGTACGCACCGCCGTAGGCTTTGCGTGTAATTACCGTAACCTTTGGAACTGTTGCTTCTCCGTACGCGAACAACAATTTCGCGCCGTGCTTGATTACGCCGCCATATTCCTGCGAGGTCCCCGGCAAAAAGCCGGGCACGTCCACAAGCGTCAAGATTGGAATCTCAAAACAGTCGCAGAACCTTACGAACCGGGCTGCCTTTCGTGAGCTGTCGATGTCCAGACAACCGGCCAGAACCATCGGCTGGTTGGCGACCACACCTACCGTTTGTCCCTCCAAACGGATGAATCCGGTGATGATGTTCTTGGCGAAATCTTCCTGAATTTCGTAGAAATCACCCTCGTCAGCCACTTTGGTAATGAGTTCCTTCATATCATAGGGGGTATTTGGGTTGTCCGGAATCAAAGTGTCCAATGATGCTTCGATCCGATCAGGCTCGTCAAAGAAAGGGCGAACAGGTGGCTTTTCACGATTATTCAGCGGCAGAAAGTCAACCAGGCGCCGAACTTCAGCTAATGCCTCGACATCGTTTTCAAACGCTCCGTCCGCAACCGAGGACTTTTTGGTGTGCGTGGAAGCTCCACCCAATTCCTCTGCGGTAACAACTTCGTTCGTCACGGTCTTCACGACATCGGGGCCCGTAACGAACATGTAAGACGTGTCTTTCACCATGAAAATAAAATCCGTCATGGCCGGGCTGTATACCGCTCCGCCAGCGCATGGACCCATAATAACGCTAATCTGCGGCACCACGCCCGACGCCATGATATTTCGCTGAAACACCTCAGCATATCCTGCAAGCGACGCCACACCTTCCTGAATTCGCGCTCCGCCAGAGTCGTTGATGCCAATTACAGGCGCACCATTCTGAATAGCCATGTCCATGATTTTGCAGATTTTCTGAGCGTGCGTTTCTGACAGGGAACCACCAAAAACGGTAAAGTCCTGCGAAAATACATATACCATGCGACCGTTAATCGTGCCCCAACCGGTAACGACTCCATCCCCTGCGGGCCTTTGGTTTTCCATTCCGAAATCAGTGCAACGGTGGCTGACGAACATGTCGAATTCTTCAAAGCTGCCTTCGTCGACCAATAACTCGATTCGTTCACGCGCAGTAAGCTTCCCTCTTGCGTGCTGCGAGTCGATCCGCTTTTGCCCACCGCCCAGCCGTGCATTGTTACGGCGCTCTTCAAGCTCGGAAAGGATGTCTTTCATGGCGATAATCCCCTGTCAAATTTGGCGCGACTTTACAATTAAGCCTGCGCCGACCAAAGAGTTTTTCGGCAAATTTGCAAACTAATAGCAATCCGCCCTTAGGAAAACGCAAAGTTGCTAACCCACCACATCAATTGCAAAGACGAATAGTAATCGAACAAACCTACCTATACATGTGAACCATGCAGTTCAGCTCTCAATCATCGCATCGATCTCCGCCCAGCATAACAACACTTGTTTTACTTTCCGGGCTTTCCGCACTGAGCATGAATCTGTTCCTGCCCAGTCTACCCAACATGGCTCTTTATTTCGACGCTGACTACAAAGTCATGCAACTGTCCATAGCGCTCTACCTTTTGGTAAACGCAGTGCTCCAGATTCTTATCGGCCCTATCGCGGACAAGGCCGGACGCAGGCCGGTTCTTTTATGGGGGCTTGCCCTGTTTCTGCTTTCCACATTGGGCTGTATTTTTGCCCCCAACGCGCAGGTATTCCTAGCGTTTAGAATGTGTCAGGCCGTTATCGTAGTTGGCATCGTGCTTAGCCGAGCCGCAGTTCGTGACATGTACTCTCAAGATCAAGCAGCATCAATGATTGGGTATGTGACCATGGGCATGGCCATAGTACCTATGATCGGTCCGGCAATCGGTGGTTTTCTGGAAGAAGGGTTTGGTTGGAAGGCTAATTTTTGGCTGCCCTTCGGATTGGCAGCACTTACACTCGGCTTAACTTATTATGACTTTGGCGAGACTGCAGCCAAGAGCGGTAAAACACTTATCGAGCAATTCCGCGAATTTCCAGAACTGCTGAGATCGCCTCGATTTTGGGGGTATTCTTTGTCCTCTGCTCTTTCTTCGGGCGCATTCTTCGCCTATCTGGGCGGCGCCCCATTCATTGGCACTCAGGTTTTTGGATTGAGCGCATCTGAGGTTGGGGTTTATTTTGGCGCACCGGCAATTGGGTACTTCTTCGGGAATTTCATTAGCGGAAGATATTCAGTGCGCTTTGGCGTCAACAGAATGGTTTTTTATGGCTGCTGGCTGAACGCTATTGGGGTGATTTTGTCAGCCGCCGTGTTCTTGGCTGACTTGGGTACTGCCCTCAGTTTTTTCGGCTTTATGACCTTTGTCGGCCTCGGCAACGGGATGTCCATTCCAAATGCGACAGCTGGGGCACTGTCAGTGCGTCCACATCTGGCCGCGACGGCCTCGGGATTGAGCGGTGCCATTATGCTGGGCGGCGGGGCAGCCCTTAGTGCGTCAGCAGGTGCCATGCTGACCCGCGAGACCGGAGCAATGCCCCTGCTGTGGCTGATGTTGGGCACCTCAGTTATGGCAATTATTGCCATCTATACTGTAATTGTGCGTGAACGACAGTTGGGCCTGTAATAGCTTGCGAATACCGGTTTGCAAAGTTAGCCTTCCGGTTAAGTAAATCTGCAAAGGCACTCAATGGCCACTCAAAAGCTATACGCAGGCGCGAAACTACGAGAAATGCGCACGCGCCTCGCCGTGACCCAAAAGGAATTTGCCGCCAAGCTAGGTATTTCCCTGCCCTACCTGAACCAGATGGAGAATAATAACCGGCCGATCTCGACCACTGTTGTTCTTGCCCTTGCACAAGAGTTCGGGATGGACGTCACCGAACTGAGTACCGGCGACAGCGAACGGCTTGTTTCCGACATGCGTGAGGCATTGGCCGATCCTTTGTTTGCCGACAATATGCCGCCATTGGCGGATCTAAGATTGACGGCCTCAAATGCTCCCGCCCTTGCCCGTGCATTTATCGAGCTGCATAGAACCTATCGCCAAACCCACGAACGGCTGGCGTCGCTGGACGAAGCTTTGGGTCGGGAAGATGCTCAGATTCAAGCAAGCCCCTGGGAAGAGGTTCGAGACTTTTTTCACTATTGTGACAACTACATTGATGCCGTCGACCGTGCAGCCGAGAGATTTGCTGCGCAAGCTGCAGATGTTGGCGACATTCGAAAAGCCGCGGTCGAAAGTCTTTCAGCGCAGGGAATTCAAGTTAGTTTCGCCGATATTGAAACTCTCCGCATCTATGATTTGGCGAACAAAACCCTCCGTTTGTCATCGCGTGCAGCGCCGCAGACACAGGTTTTTCAGCTCTTGCTTCAGGTCGCTTTGATAAACCAGGACAAATTGCTCGAAGCTACTCTGGACTTTGCCAAATTTCAAAGCGAAGAGGCGCGGTCCATCGCAAAGATCGGCTTGGCCAACTATTTCGCTGGCGCGTCATTGATGCCCTACGCCACCTTTCTTGCGGCTGCGCAAGAAGCTCGGCACGATCTAGAACTTCTTAGCAACCGTTTCGGCGCCTCAATCGAACAGGTTGCGCATCGGCTGTCCACCCTGCAACGCCCCGGCGCGAAGGGTATCCCGTTTTTCTTTGTGCGTGTCGATCAGGCTGGAACAATAACCAAACGCCATTCCGCCACTCGGCTTCAGTTTGCGCGGTTCGGTGGCGCTTGCCCGCTTTGGAATGTTCATCGAGCATTCGAAACACCGGGACATTTCCTGCGCCAACTGGCTGAAACGCCAGATGGTGTAAGGTATATTTCGTTGGCATGCGATGTTTCGAAATCCGGCGGTTCTTTCGGGGCTCCTGTGCGCCGCTATGCAATAGCCCTAGGGTGCGAGACACGTCATGCCAGAGCACTTGTTTACGCTGACAACCTCGATATCGACAATGCGAGCGCCTATGAGCCGATCGGTATCTCATGCAGAATATGTGAGCGTCAAACCTGCCACCAGCGTTCTGTCCCGCCGCTGGAAAGGCGACTGACCATAGACGCGCATACCCGCGGAACACTACCGTATCAAGTGACTTGAAATGTGTTCTGGAACGACGACACTTAAGCCGGCTTAAAAGCGGGATGACCCCGCCCGTAAAGTTAAGCTTTCGACAAAATCCCCCAGATTTCATCCTTGAGGGCTGCACGCTTTTTCCGCAACTCGACCTCGGCCAATTCCTCCATCGGTGAAACGTTGGTTTCGGCCCGATGAACAGTGCGATTCAATTCGTGATACTCTTCTGCCAGCCGAGCAAAATGTGCATCGGTTTGTTTAAGCTGGCTCATCAATTCAACCTTGTCTGGGAATTCTTCGGCCAGTTCATGCGGGGTGTGAGACATCTTGTTCGCTCCTTTGTTTGGCGTTGCGTCCAAGTTTTATCGATGTCCAGAGGCCGTCACTTTGACCCGGATCAAGTTTCCGTCCAAATCAATTTTGACACCAAAAAGAATAATCCCATCAGGTTCGCCCTGACCAGAATTTTACCTTTGCTGCGATGCCCAGTTGGGATGTATCCAAGGCCTGTCATTCGCTTTTGGCAAGGGATCTTTGCCCAACAAGTGATCCGAAACTTTCTCACCCACCATGATAGAAGGAGCGTTCAGGTTACCGTTGGTGATCTGCGGAAAGACCGAGCTATCTGCAACGCGTAACCCGTCGACTCCGATCACGCGCCCATGCGGATCAACAACGGCCTGTTTGTCGTCAGTCCGTCCCATTCGACAGGTTCCGCAAGGGTGATAGGCGCTTTCTGCATGTTCGGCGATAAAACCATTTAACTCTTCGTCGGATTGCAAAGACGCGCCAGGTTGGATTTCTTCCCCCGCGAAGTGTTCGAATGCTTCCTGACCAAAGATTTCTCGTGTCAGTCGAATGCAGGTCCGGAAATCCTCCCAATCCTTTTCGTGGCTCATGTAGTTGAAACGGATCACCGGTGCATCTTCAGGTCGATTTGATCGCAACGTGACCGTACCACGGGACGGGGAACGCATCGGGCCGACATGTGCCTGAAACCCATGTCCTTCAGCGGCGGCCTGACCGTCATAACGTATCGCCATAGGCAAGAAGTGATACTGGATATCTGGGTATTCGACACCTGGTTTCGACCTGATGAACGCAGCGCTTTCAAATTGGTTTGATGCCCCAAGCCCAGTTTTGGTGAACAGCCACTGCGCACCAATCAGACCCTTACTGATGAGGTTCCAGTGTTTGTACAATGTAATCGGCTGCAAGGATGCCTGCTGGATATACAGTTCCAAGTGATCCTGCAGGTTTGCGCCGACGCCGGGTCGATCCGCAACCACGTCGATTTTGTGCTCCGCCAAGTGTGAGGCCGGCCCGATACCGGACAGCATCAGCAATTTGGGTGAGTTTATCGACGACGCCGCCAAAACGACTTCTCGATTGGCCTTGATAACCTCCTTCTTCCCACCGCGGATCAGTTCGACACCTGCTGCACGTCCCTCCTCAAAAACGACGCGTGCAGCCAGTCCCCTGACGATACTGCAATTCCCGCGCCTGAGCGCAGGCTTTAGATATGCGTTTGCTGCTGACCATCGACGACCTTTCCAGACAGTCTGCTCCATCGGGCCAAAGCCTTCTTGCTTTTCGCCGTTGTAGTCGCCTGTTACCTCGTAACCGGCTTGCCTTCCCGCGTCGACAAAGGCTTGAAACAAAGGGTTTTTACGCGGTCCGCGCGATACGTGTAGAGGCCCGTCTTTACCTCGCCACGTTGGATCCCCACCATGACCGTTGTCGTGCCATGTTTCCATGCGTTTGTAGTAAGGCAAGACATCGGAATAGGACCACCCGTTCGCTCCCATCTCGGCCCAGGTGTCAAAATCACGCGCGTGCCCTCGTACATAAACCATCCCGTTTATCGAGGAAGATCCTCCAATGACCTTACCCCGAGGGCATGCCAGCCGGCGATTGTTTAAATGAGGTTCAGGTTCAGACCTATAGCCCCAATCATAACGCGACATGTTCATTGGGTAACTAAGTGCGGCCGGCATCTGAATGAACGGCCCCGCATCGGTACCGCCATGTTCAATCACCAGAACCGAGGCACCCGCCTCGCTCAACCGATACGCCATCGCACATCCGGCGGATCCAGCGCCTACGATGACAAAATCTGCTTGCATTATTTAATCTCCATTGCCCGGGGGATCAGAGTTCTTAATGGCCTGGTCTCTACCCGCGGGATGATCTTCAGTGTTACTCGCCGCGAGGAAAGCGTTGGCTATCTTCGACGTCGTTTAAGTCCATGTGGTTGCGCATGTATCTTTCCGAGGCCTTTTGCAGGGGCTGGTAATCCCAAGGATAATAACCGCCCTGCCTAAGCGCCTCGTAAACTACCCAGCGTCTGGCCTGACTTGCCCGGACATCTGCGTCGAAACGGTCCAGGTCCCAACGAGCTTCGGACTTGGCTCGCATTGTCTGCAAGGTTCCGGCGTGTTCTTTAATGCCTGCCAAATTTTTCAGCTCATGCGGATCGTTATGCAGATCGAACAGCTGATCAGGATCCAACGCGCAGCGATTGAATTTCCACTTTCCATACCGCAGAGAAACTAGCGGCGCATAAGACGCCTCTGCCGCATATTCCATGGCGACGGGTGTTGTACGCTCAACACCTTGCGCCAACGGAACAAGGTTTTCACCGTCTGTCCAAGGCGCGATTTCCGCCATATCGACACCCGCCAAAGCACCCAGAGTCGGAGTGACATCGATTGTAGAAACGGGATCGTCAATACACCCAACGGGCAGCGAAGTTGCCGAAATCATGAGCGGAACCCGAGCCGAGCCGTCGAAGAAGTTCATCTTGAACCACAATCCTCGTTCACCCAACATGTCGCCATGATCCGAGACAAACAAAATGATTGCCTCTTGCCGAGTGTTATCCAGCACTTCCAATAATTCGCCGATCTTTTCGTCAAGATACGAGATGTTCGCAAAATAGGCTCGGCGGGACCGGCGGATATCCTCCTCTGTAATGTCGAAACTCCGCCAGTCATTGGCGTCAAATATCCGTTGCGCGTGCGGATCCTGATTTTCGTAACCAATGTCGGCAATTTCAGGCAAAATGTGTTCGCAGTCTTCGTAAAGGTCCCAGTATTTTCGCCGTGCGACATATGGGTCATGCGGGTGCGTGAAGCTAACGGTCAGGCTCCAGGGACGATCGTCTTTGCCTCGGGCCAAATCATAAAGCTTGGCCTTAGCGTGGTAAGCGACTTCGTCGTCATACTCCATCTGGTTGGTGATTTCTGCAATACCGGCGCCTGTGACCGAGCCCATATTGTGATACCACCAATCGATCCGCTCGCCTGGTTTTCGGTAATCCGGAGTCCAACCGAAATCAGCCGGATAGATGTCCGTCGTCAGCCGGTCTTCGAAGCCGTGCATTTGGTCCGGACCAACAAAGTGCATTTTCCCGGATAAGCAGGTATAATACCCCGCGCGGCGCAGATGATGCGCGTAGGTCGGGATATCACTGCGAAATTCGGCTGCATTGTCATAAACCCCGGTTCGGGAGGGCAACTGACCCGTCATGAAACTGGCCCGGCCAGGCGCGCACAACGGAGAAGCTGTATATGCGTTTGCAAACCGTGTGGACCGTGCCGCCAGTTTTTTCAGATTTGGTGCGTGCAGCCAGTCTGCCGGACCATCGGGAAAGAGGGTGCCGTTCAACTGATCCACCATGAGGATCAGAATGTTAGGTTGGGTCATTCTCTGCCTCTAAAAACCTGGCGAGAACACGCAGGGCGTGATCCACTGCTAATTGTGGCTCTTCCGGTGCGCTTAGTGCAGCGCGGATATAAAGCCCATCTATCAATGCTATCATATCCTCTGCAGCCTCGACCGGATCGGACAAAGCAGGGCGCATCGCGTCAATCAGGTTTGAACGGATACGCGACTGATAGATTTGCCAAAGACGCAGCGCGTCCCCGTTGGTTTGCGCCAGCACATAGAAGGTCATCCAAGCTGCAATGACGTCCGGTGTAAAACACGCGGGCCCAAAACATGCACGGATGATGGCGTGTGGGCGTTCACCCGGCGCGGCCTGTTTAAGTTCTTGGCGTGCCTCTGCCCCGAAATCGCTTAGAATCTGTCGCATTGCAGCAAGAAAAATCTGGTCTTTTCCACCAAAATAGTGATGCGCCAAAGCGCTGGACATTCCCGCGCGCTTGGCGATCTGACTGACAGTAACGTCCAACGATTTCTTTACACCCAACTCCGCAATTGTCGCTTTGACAATCGCGTCCCGGCGGATCGGTTCCATTCCCAATTTTGGCATAACCGCCTCTCAGCCTCACCTAATCCGTTCGAAGGCTAAGAGGATTTTATTGACTCGTCAATCAACAACCTTTCGCAAACGCTCGGGCGGGCATTCCGAACCCGAAGGCGGCGTGCCGCTTGAACGTTTTAGAACAGCCTCACGCCACGCAATGAAACTGACGGCTGCCAGAATCAACGTTCCGCCCGCCACAACCCAGATGTCGACGCTTTCGTGAAAAACGATGGCCCCCAGTAATGTAGCCCAGATTAATTGCAGGAATGTGACCGGCTGAGTGACGGCAACAGGTGCCGCTTGTAGCGCAAGTGTCATGAAATAATGCCCAGCAGTGGCAAAGCTGGCGACTAAAAATAATACTCCAAGGTCACGCAGTCTCGGCGGTTCCCAAACGGCGACAGCAAAAGGTATAAGCGCAATTGTCACCCAGATCGAAAGATGAGCCACAACAACCGAAGGTCGGATATCACGCACCATTACCTTGGCCAAAAGGTAAGACCCCCCCAATGCCAATGATGTTCCCAGCATTGCGATATGCCCCGGTGAAACTTCGCGGAAACCCGGACGCAAAATGATAACAACACCGACCAATGCCACGCCAATCGCTGCAATTCGGCGAAAGGCAAGTCTTTCCCCAAGAAAAAGCGCTGCGCCCAGCGTGACGTATACCGGTGTCATGTAGTTCATCGCTGTGACCTCGGCCAACGGAATGCGCGTCATGGCGAAAAACCACAGCATTACCGCCGCTGCATGAACCACTCCGCGTAGGCCAAAAAGGGTCACATTTCGACGGGTCAAACGTGTAGCGACAATGGCGCGCAAAGCCGGAAGCAGAAATACCAACCCCAATGCGTACCGCAAAAATGCCGCCTGTATTGGGTTCATGGTTGTTCCCAATGTCTTGACCAGCGCCGTCATGACCACAAAGGACATACCTGCGGCAAACATCCAAAACATGCCGGCAATTGGGCGCGATTGATCAGTGGCAATACTCATGGGTTTGTTGAACACCTAAACCCGGCACTCCACAACCCTTCACATGGCAACAAGTTTAAGTGCGATCCCCAGCATCACGATCCCTATAATTAGATCTAATACTTGCCACGACCTCGGACGCCTGAAAACCGGAGCCAAAATACCCGCCCCATACCCAAGCGAAAAAAAGAACACGAAACTGGACGTCATCGCGCCAATGGCGAAAGCCATCTGATCTTCGTACTGCGCTGAGATTGAACCAATCAAAACGACGGTGTCCAGATAGACATGAGGGTTCAGCCAGGTAAATGCCGACACGGTAAGCAATGCAGCACGCAGGGTCATGCTTTGGCCTGGCCCAGTTTCCAGGACCGATCCGCCCTGCCAGGCAGAGTGAAAGCTTCGCATTGCATACCATATCAAAAATACCGCACCGCCATAGCGCATCGCCGTTTCGAACCATGGCGCGGCCTGCGTCAGAGTTCCAAAGCCGGCTACCCCCGCGGCGATCAGAATGGCATCTGAGGTTGCGCAGATCAGGCACAAAGCAAACACATGCTCTCGTCTTAGGCCTTGTCTGAGCAGGAAGGCGTTTTGTGCGCCAATTGCCAGGATCAGGCTGAATCCCAAAGCGAAACCTGCAATCAGCGACGTTGTCATTTTGCCTCCATATTCGGAGGCGTTGACTAACCCACTTTGCTGGCTCTATCAAATTAAAGAAACTTCTCCTAAGTTAGAATCTCTAATGCGTTTCGACCCCCATCAACTGTCCGCTTTGTCCGCTATTTTGCGGCATGGGAGCTTTGAGGCTGCAGCTTCGGAACTTGCGGTGACACCTTCGGCCATATCGCAGCGGATCAAAGCATTGGAAGACCGTGTTGGCGCGTCTTTGATCCAGCGGGGCAACCCATGCTCCGGCACGCCGACCGGACTACGGATAGCGCGGCACGCCGAGGATATTGGACTTTTAGAGGCTCAACTGACCAGAGAACTGGCGCTTGAAACCAGTCCGGGCGCGGCACGCGTGAGGATCGCGGTTACTGCAGACAGTCTGGCAACCTGGTTTATTGATGCTATGGCTAAAGTTGACGGAATGCTCTTCGATCTGGTGATCGATAATCAAGATTACTCGGCTGCGTGGTTACGCCGCGGCGAGGTCAGCGCCGCCATTTCCGTAGGCGGTCATGCCGTAAGCGGTTGTGATACCTTTTCACTTGGGTCTCTACGCTATTTGCCTACTGCAAGTCCTGACTTTATTCGAAAATGGTTCGCAGTCGGCGTAACGCCCGTGACTCTGGCCAAGGCTCCTTGCCTGATATTCAATCCAAAAGACAAACTGCAGAGCACCTGGATCGAGGCGCAAACCGGCACCCGTATTTCGCCGCCTTCGCATTTTCTGCCTTCATCACAAGGTTTCGTCGACGCCGCCATCGCTGGCGTGGGTTGGGGGATGAATCCCGAAGTCCTAGTGCGACCCATGCTCGAAGACGGCAGGCTTTGCGAGCTAGTCCCCGGCAAGCCGTTGGACATTCCACTGACATGGCAAGTCGGAAGGATACTTGCCCCCGCCCTGACTTCGCTAACCCGGGCCGTCAGGCAAGCAGCGGCACAGATTATGGTTCCATCCGAATGAGGACTTAAGTTAAAGGTTTGCAGCCTTTACCTCTTCAGGAATGACGACGCGGTAACATAGGACCGCCGCCAAAATACTTACCGCACAGATGAACATGATGGCCAAAGAAACTTCGTGCATGTGCGCGACCGCTGCCAGGACCGATGAGATAACAACGGCAGATATGCGGCATATGCTTTTGATTGCTGCAGCCCCTTGTACGCGTTGATCTTTCGGAGCCACATCAAGAAAATACAATTTCCGTGCACTACTGACACCAGTGACCGCCACGGTCACGACAAACAACGCGGCGGCATGCAAATGAATGTCATGATCGGCACCCAGATAATGTACACTCAGCAACGCGATCCCTGTGCATGCTACCATCAGCGTGCCTGCAACCATGACGGCTCGATGGGATTTCATATTCACAACCTGCCACAACGGCGCAGATACAAGATATCCCGACGCGGAAGAAACAATCATCGCGGTCAGTCCCTTTGCAGATGAATGGTGCGCTTCCGCAGCGATCAAAGCGAAGAAGGGTACCGAAAGTGACACCACAACCAAAGGCAGCCTCATGACCATATAATGTCGGAACCATGGTTGTTCAAACATCTTGGAAATGTTGGTGAAATTCTCAACGAACCTCGTTTTTCCAACATCTTTTTCGGAGGTTTCCTTCTTCTTTTCCGCCTCGGCCATCGCCAGAATTGAAAGGCCAGAAAGAACGAAAAATGTTACAGAAACTGCTATGACAGCCGAGTGGCGCGAGAACGGTGGAGCGTCCTTCATGATCTGATGAATCAATAATGCCAAACCAATCGTAGCTAACCCCCCAGCCCCAAGCTGAAGGTAGTGCAATGCCATCCGAGACTTTGATTTGACATGATCCCCAATCAGATCCGTGTAAAGCAGTGACTGAACTTCTTCGATCAGACCAATCATCAAAAAAGCAGTCGCAAATGCCAAAGCAACAATCGGGACAACACCAGTAGCGGCCAAAGCCAAAGCGAGAACCAAACAGGCCCCGACCGCGACCTCGGTCAACGCAATCGCCCGTTTTTTTCGTTCACGAGCCGCTATCGAATGCGCAAGGAATACGTCAGCGACCATACTTCCAAACATACGTATCGAGACTAGAGCACCGGCGAGAAACATTGGTAGCTCAAGCGACACCGCTAGGAAGGGCAAAACGACCGATGGGCTTCCGAGTGTCCACGCGACCTGAGACAATATGCTTTGACCGGCCAGAACCGGGACATTCCGTCTTGCAAGATCAGGGGAGGTATCCGCCATACGCTCATTTCAGGAGTGACTTGAAGTCCAATCATCCCTTTTGTTTTGTGTGCTCTTTTCGAATGTACCGTCTTTGCACCGAACGGCCAAGTAGCCAATCACAGTACGAAAAACCCCAGCCATTCGGCCGGGGTTCAAAAGGTTTCAGGTCAGATGCTGTTCAGAGTTGCGCCATGACCTCGTCAGTAGCTTCGAAATTGGTTGTAACTCGTTGCACGTCGTCGTCATCCTCAAGTGCATCGACCAACTTCATCAGTTTCTGCATATCCTCAAGACCCAACTCCGTCGTCGTAGTGGGTTTCCAAACCAGCTTGGTGGATTCCGACTCTCCCAAATTGGCTTCCAACACGTTTGAAACTTCGTTCAGATCGGTATCCGCGCACCAAATAATGTGGCCATCATCCGAACTTTCAACGTCTTCGGCGCCAGCCTCGATAGCAGCTTCGAAAATAGTGTCCGCATCGCCAGCAGAAACGGGGTAAACCACCTCTCCTTTACGTTCGAACATGAACCCGACCGAACCGGTTTCACCAAGGTTGCCGCCATTCTTGGAGAAAGTCGAACGGACAGTCGACGCGGTGCGGTTGCGGTTGTCGGTCATTGTCTCGACAATTACAGCTACACCGTTAGGGCCGTAGCCTTCATAACGGATTTCCTCGTAATCGTCGCCTTCACCCGCAACAGATTTCTTGATGGCGCGGTCAATCACATCCTTGGGGACCGAGTTCGACTTGGCCTCTTTCACCGCTAGACGCAGGCGCGGGTTCTTGTCAGGATCAGGGTCACCCATCTTGGCGGCGACTGTGATCTCTTTGGATAACTTGGAAAACAGTTTGGACCGCGCGGCGTCCTGACGACCCTTGCGGTGCTGGATGTTGGCCCATTTGGAATGGCCTGCCATATTGCGTCCTCGTCTTCGTAATTACGTATTTGGCGCTCATATAGACGTTTGCGCACCGTGTGATCAAGGGATCGGCTTGCCCGGACCGTCACGGTGGCTATGGTGTCGTTATGACAACTGACCAGATCATTCTTTTTAGCCTTTTCATCAGTGTGTTCGGAATGTTGCTGTGGGGGCGGTTCCGCTATGATCTGGTCGCGTTTGCCGCCCTTATGATCGGCGTCATTTTGGGCGTCGTACCCATAGACAACGCTTTTTCGGGATTTGGTCACCCCGCCACGATTATTGTTGCGCTTGTACTTGTGGTCTCAGCGGGCCTTGTACGGTCTGGAGCTGTATTTCTTATCACGCGCACGTTGGTAGATGCCTCGCGTGGGTTGGGGGCTCATATTGCCCTGATGGGAGGGATCGGAGCAATCCTGTCGGCATTCATGAACAACGTGGCTGCACTTGCGCTCTTGATGCCGGTAGACATCCAAACTGCGCGCAAAGCTGGCAGGTCAGTTGGATTGAGCCTGATGCCATTGAGTTTCGCCACCATTTTGGGTGGCATGGCGACTCTGATCGGAACTCCACCGAACATAATCATCGCATCGATAAGAGCCGAAACACTGGGCGAACCGTTTCGCATGTTTGATTTTGCTCCGGTCGGCGGCCTTGCCGCGATTGTTGGTCTTGCCTTCGTTGCCCTAGTGGGCTGGCGGCTGATACCAAACCGTGGTCCACAGGTAGAAACGTCCGAGGCTTTGGCCGAATACATTGCTGAGCTTACAATTCCGCCAGAATCCGCCCACATCGGGAAGCGGGTCAGCGAATTATATGAAGTTGCTGAAAAATCCGACGTGGCGATCATTGGCCTGATCCGTGACGATAAACGGCGCTATGGCAGATCAGCTCATGCTACGCTGAAAGAAGGTGACGCATTGGTGCTGGAAGCCCGTCCCGAAGCATTGGATGAGTTTCGGGCGGCGCTAGCTCTGGATTTCTCGGACTCACGCCGTCAGGAGCTTTTGACTGCCGAAGGGGACGGTTTGGAGGTGACCGAGGTCGTCGTCACTGAAAACGCGCGTATTACCGGACGAACGGCCCAGGCAATTGGTCTGGCTTGGCGCCAGAGCACGGTTTTAATGGGAATTTCGCGTCAGGGGCGCAGCATAACAAGTCAGGTCCGAAAAACCGTGGTTGAGCCCGGTGACATCCTGCTCTTGTTGTGTCCGCGGGACCGCACCTCTGACGTGACCGAGTGGTTAGGGTGTTTGCCGCTGGCCGAACGCGGTTTGAACGTTACCGCAAACGAAAAAGCTTGGCTGGCAATCGGGTTGTTCGCAGCCGCGGTTCTGGCCGCCAGTGTCGGGATTATTTATCTACCGATCGCGCTGGGTCTGGTCGTGATAGCCTATGTGCTAACCAAGATCATGCCGATTGCTGATGTTTATAACCACATCGAATGGCCCGTTGTCGTTTTGCTTGGCTCAATGATTCCATTAGGCAGCGCCTTGGAAAGTTCCGGCGGCACAGAACTTATAGCAAATGCGCTGGTACAGCTCACCGATGGCTTACCTGCGTGGGCTATTCTAACCGTGCTGATGGTCGTAACCATGACCTTGTCAGACGTGCTCAACAATACGGCGACAGCCATTGTTGCGGCCCCGGTCGGTATTCAGATGGCGCGCGCGCTCGAGGTTTCGCCCGACCCGTTTCTGATGACCGTTGCCGTCGCGGCTTCGGCCGCGTTTCTTACGCCAATCGGGCATAAAAATAACACGCTGGTTCTTGGACCGGGCGGTTATCGTTTCGGCGACTATTGGCGCATGGGGTTGCCGCTGGAAATTCTGATCATTGCAGTTTCCGTGCCCGCAATCCTTGTCTTCTGGCCATTATGAGCGGTAGTAGCGCGGAATGAAACGATTTCTTATCCTTCAATTGCGACCGGAAACCGATGCGTCGGATGCTGAATTTGCATCGATATTGGACAAAACAGAGCTGTCGCAAGAACAGGCCCATCGCATCCGCCTGGACCGCGAGTCATTGCCTGAAAAATTGAACGTTTCAGAATATGCGGCTGTCATCGTTGGGGGTGGACCCGGGTGTGTCAGTGATGATCCAGATGAAAAATCCCCGTTGGATGCACGCATTGAAAACTCGATAATGGGCCTGATGCCGCAGATCACGGCAAAGGACCATCCATTTATGGGGTGTTGTTACGGGCTGGGAATTCTGGCCGCCCATTTGGATGGCAACGTGAGTAAAAAGAATTTCGGAGAGCCCGTAGGCCCGTCCACTTGCCGACTAACCCAAGACGGTATGCATGATCCGTTGACGGCAGGCCTGCACACTGTTTTCGACGCCTTTGTTGGCCACAAAGAAGCTGTGCAGAAACTACCCGCCGGTTGCGTTCATCTGGTCGCCTCAGACCCCTGCCCGTATCAAATGATCCGGTGGGGGCAGAATGTATATGCCACGCAGTTTCACCCCGAAGCGGATGCCAAAGATTTTGAACAGCGCATCAACATTTACAAAGACCATGGATATTTCCCACCGGAAGATGCGCAGTCACTTATCGATATATGCCACGCAGCTGATGTCACTCAGCCTGGTGAAATCCTGCGCCGTTTCGCGCAGCGTTACGGGTGACCTAACGGCGCGGTTGCTTGCAAGGTGGCGGCTCGCATAGATTGGTCCGAAGCGACTTTGGGAGGAGTTGTATTTGGATCTTTTAATCAATGTGGGCCTGCCAATTTCCTTGGCGATAATCATGCTATCTTTGGGTATCGGGTTGGAGATTGCAGACTTCCGGCGCGTTCTAAGCCGCCGTTACCCTTTCGCCATCGGTGCAATATGTCAGGTGGTTCTTCTGCCCATTGCCGCATTTGCAACCGTAAAGCTGTTCGCTTTACCACCAGAGATCGCCGTTGGATTCATGCTGTTGAGTTTTTGCCCAGGCGGCGTCACCAGCAATATACTGTCAAAACTCGCCAAGGCGGACGTTGCGCTGTCAGTCAGCCTTACCGCCGTGATAAGCCTTCTTTCAATTCTGACCGTCCCAATCCTTGCTGCATGGGCAATCGGCCATTTCATGGGTGAGAATGCCCCAGAGGTTTCCATCAGTGGATTGGCTGTGGCCATGTTTTTGATCACGACATTGCCAGTGGCAATTGGTGTCGCCATCCGAAACTTTGCCGAGGGATTTGCAGACCGTGTTGATGCGCCTTTGGCCAAACTTGCAACAGCATTGTTCATACTAATCGTCGTCGCCGCTTTGGCCGGAAACTGGCAGTTGTTTGTGGAAAATCTTGGCGTGATGGGGGCAGGCCTGATCTCGTTGAATGTGGCGCTGTTACTGATTGGATTGGGTCTAGCGCGTGTCGCGAACCTTTCGTGGAAAGAGAGCAAGGCGATTTCAATCGAAACTGGTATTCAGAATTCTACACTTGGAATCACACTAGCAGCCCTGATTACTGGAACGGAAAGCGGATTCAGCCCACTTGCATTGCCCGCTGCAGTTTACGGGATCACAATGTACGCAGTTGCGATCCCCTTTCTGATCTGGTTCCGAAGCCGCTGAAAGGATGAACCATGGGCGAAAACAAGGCGGACGCGATTGTTGTTGGCGGTGGCCTTGCCGGTCTGGTTGCTGCGGCCGAATTGGGTGATCGCGGCAAAAAGGTCATTGTGCTGGACCAAGAACCCGAACATTTTCTGGGCGGTCAGGCGTTCTGGAGTCTTGGTGGCTTGTTCATGGTTGATACCCCAGAACAACGCCGGATGGGCATCCGCGACAACCGCGAACTGGCTCTTCGTGATTGGATGGGTAGTGCGCAGTTTGATCGCGAAGAAGACCGTTGGCCCCGAAAATGGGCCGAAGCTTACGTCGAATTCGCAGCGGGAGAAATGCGCCCTTGGTTGCACAAGATGGGTCTGCGTTGGTTTCCGGTGGTAGGCTGGGCAGAACGTGGCGGTTCGTTCGCTGATGGGCACGGCAATTCTGTGCCTAGGTTCCACATCACCTGGGGCACAGGTCCGGGTGTGCTTGAACATTTCATCCGCAGGGTAAAAGACCATGTGGCGGCTGGACTAATACAATTGAAGTTTCGGCATCAGGTAAGCCATATCATTATGCAAAATGGCTCTGCCAAGGGCGTATCCGGTGAAGTGCTTGCGGACGACACCGCCCAACGCGGTGGCAAAACCAACCGTGACGAAGTTGGTGAGTTCGAAATCTATGCACCATCGATAATTGTTACGTCGGGCGGGATTGGCGGCAATTTTCATATGGTACGAAAAGCATGGCCGCGCGAGCGTTTGGGCGAACCGCCCCAAAATATGGTGGCCGGAGTACCGTTCCATGTCGATGGGCGAATGATCCCCATCAGCGAGAAAGCCGGGGGACACATTATTAATGGCGATCGCATGTGGCATTACACAGAAGGTGTGCGGAATTGGGACCCTATATGGCCTTCGCACGGAATCCGCATCTTACCGGGCCCAAGTTCGATGTGGTTTGACGCCTGCGGCAACCGACTGAAACCGCCTTACCTGCCTGGTTTCGACACATTGGGTACGCTGCAAGAGATCCTAAAAACCGGATATGATTACAGCTGGTTCATTCTGACGCAAAAGGTGATCAAGAAAGAATTCGCCCTTTCTGGCTCGGAACAAAATCCGGATTTTACCTCCGGAAGTTGGAAAGAGGTGATCCGCCAGCGCATCCTTTCAGGATCAAAGGCAACGGCCCCTGTCGAAGCCTTTAAGGAAAAGGGCGAGGATTTCGTCGTCGCGAATACCTTGACCGAGTTGGTAGGTGGAATGAACCAACTCGGAGACGGCCAGATTGATGAAGCCCATTTGCGGGAACAGATTGAAGCGCGGGACTCGCAAATCGGCAATCCGTTTTCAAAGGACGCTCAAATAATGGCGATTCTCGCTGCCCGCAATTATCTCGGTGACAAATTAATCCGCACTGCCAAGCCGCACCGGTTCCTTGAACCTAAAAACGGTCCGCTTATCGCAGTCAAGCTGCACATCCTAACACGCAAAACTTTGGGAGGACTACAAACCAATCTGGACAGCCAGATGTTAGGCGCAGACGGAAATATCGTTCCCGGCCTCTTCGCTGCTGGCGAGATCGCCGGATTTGGCGGTGGTGGATATCACGGTTACAATGCACTTGAGGGCACCTTTCTAGGAGGATGCATTTTTTCAGGCAGAAATGCAGGACGCTCCAGAGCTGTAGCCTAGTGTGCCGCTGCGCTACTGTGTGCGGACGAAATTCACGACAGGTTCGCCAGCTTCATCAAGAAACACCAAACTGTTCCCTGAAACGGCGTAGGTCGTTACCTTTTGCAGTGCATCGAAGAACTGCTTTTCAACTTCTTCTATCGATGGCGGGCATGCCATCAAGGTAGCAGCCATATTGTCAGGGAAATTTATCGAATTCCCTGAAATCTCAACCTGACCGGAAAAACGGTTACAACCGCCAGTACCACCAAAAGTTCCACCCTCGGCAAATTCGATCTGCGGTTGCCGTTCGGCATTCAGCACGTCTCCGTTCAAACCGACCGCTGTCCACTTGCTGTTCTCAAGGGAAGCAAGGCCCTGCCCCGCCGCTTGCACAAGAACCAAATCGGCTGAATTTCCTGCGCCGTTTGTTATGACGGGATAGGCCTGATCAGTGGTCATTAGCAATTTGTCTCCCTGATACATTGTGGCGCGCACCACATATTGCATTCTGTCGTCGATCAAAGCGTCATCATAATTTAACTCAAACGGCGCGGGCACGCCCGTTAAAGCGTACCTTTGTGCCGCAAGGGTTACCGATGGTGCATCTGCTCGGGATACATCCTGAAGTTCCACAAATAATGTCGTGCCTGGCCGCACGGCTATTCTTTCGCGGTACGTTGCCGTGCCTTCGATCGTTCCTGCCAGTGCCCCGTTGAAAATGGTTGCCGAAGCCATCATGGAAAGCAGCGCGATCCGTCCTGTTTTGGCCATGGGTTCATTCCCTTTCGCAATATCGTGACTCAAAAGTCGTAAGTTCTTTTGAAATTACAAGGACATCTCCGAAAAATCAGCGGTTCTGTGCCGATATCAAAGGGGCCAGATGAGTGGGATCAACAAAGACGCTAATAATCCAACGGTCAGGTTAAGTGGCACACCTACCTTAAGAAAATCAGTGAACCGGTATCCACCGGGACCGTAAACCATCATGTTGGTCTGATACCCTATGGGCGTTGCAAATGAGGCCGATGCCGCAACCATCACTGCAACGACCAGCGGTCGCGGGTCAATTCCGACAGCCTGCGCCAGACCAATCGCGATTGGTGTTACGACAACGGCAACAGCATTGTTCGACACAAGTTCGGTCAGAATAGAAGTCAATAGATAGACGGCCCAGATAATCAGGAATGGCGGCAGCGAACTTAGCCCGGGTGCGACGGTTTCGACAATCAGCGATACGGCGCCGGACTCTCCTAACGCCGCGCCAATTGCCAGCATCGCGAAAATCAGAGCCAACAAGCGACCTTCAACAAAGGAAAACGCCTCATCCGCGTCGATACATCGGGTTATTAAGACGATTGCTACCGCTACAATAGACAATAAAAGGATCGGGGCCACGCCTAGCGCAGCCAATGCTACGATACCAACGAGAGCACCGATAGCGATAGGCGCATGGCTGCGACGGAAAGCGCGCACCGAAGGTTGGCCCACGTCCACCATATCCATATCTGCCGCCAGTTTCTGAATGTCAGCGGCGGCGCCCTCTAGCAAAAGGGTATCGCCGACCCGGACAACCAGATCATCCAGCTGCCGCCCTATGTTCTGATTCCGGCGATGCACTGCAAGGACATAAACGCCATATCGGCGGCGCAAACGCATCGCACCCAATGTGCGACCTACCATACGGCAGCCCGGCGTGATCAGGACCTCAACCGTCTTGGTTTCGACCGCTGAAACCTGATCCACACGCTTGAGCTCTTTGTTGGTCTGCAGGCTTAGTAACTCAGTCATTTCGGTTCGCAGTACTACCCTGTCGCCGACGTTCAGTGTCACTCCTTTAAGGTTGCGGCGTAGCGACTCGTCTCCGCGGACAACATCAATCAAGCGAACACCTGGACGTTTAAACAATTGCACACCAGTGACTTCGCGCCCAATCAGGTTGCTATCTGGTGGAATGACGGCCTCTGTAAAGAATTTCATCTTTGATTTGTCGCTCAGAAGGGACGCCAAGCTGTCGCGCTCCGGCAATAAACGCGGCGCAATAAAGCGCAGGTAAATCATGCCATAAATTACAAGGGCAATGCCCAACGGTGTGACTTCGAATATCGTAAACGCTGCCATTCCCTGCGTACGCGCAACACCATCAACCAACAGGTTCGTCGAGGTTCCGATCAGTGTCAGCGTACCACCCAAAATCGCTGCGTAACTGAGCGGTATCAACAACTTGGAAGCCGGCAGGTTCAACGTTCGCGCGATCTGTACGAACACCGGAATCATGACGACAACGACTGGCGTGTTCGAAACAACCGCCGAAGCGAGAATAACAAATGCCATCAGCAACCCAATTGCAAACCTTGGGTTTACCTGTGCTTGTTTTTGGGCGACAGATGTAAATGCATCCAAGGCACCAGTCCGGACGAGTGCTCCCATCACAATAAACATGGCTGCGATTGTCCAAGGTGCTGAATTGGAAAGAACAGTCAGCGCGCTCTGGTAGGGTAGAATGCCGGTTATTAGCATCAAGGCAACGCCGCCGATTGCCACGACCTCGGTCGGGTAGGCCTCGCGAAGGAACATTGCAAACATACCCGCGACAATTACCAGCGCCAGTATTGCGCTGGCCATATCTGTGAGTTGAAGGAATTGCATTACTGGTATTCTGTCCGAACCCTGGCCTGGCGCAGTTGCCTTTAAGACAGTGTCCCGCATTGGGCGCAACAGGGCAAGCCTGTCGTTTAGTTCAGGGTGCAGCCGGCTGCAAACACCCGCCAATCCGCACCATTCTTACGCTTTTCGCCTGCCCATCGCGATCATCTGTTTCAACAAAAACACCACTCAGGGTGGCTTCGCCACTGGCGGGCGTGAACCGAGCCTTTGGCATCCCGGTAATAAAGCGGCGCATAGGTTCCTGTTTATCCATCCCGATAACCGAGTCGTAGTCACCGCACATGCCGGCATCAGTCAAATAACCCGTACCGCGGGATAAGATTTGCGCGTCCGCTGTCGGAATATGGGTATGGGTTCCAACCACAAGACTTGCGCGACCGTCGCAATAATGACCCATGGCCATTTTTTCCGAAGTAGCCTCGCAATGCATTTCCACGATGATGGCCTGAGCCTGTCCGCCACGAGGATGAGATTTCAGGATCGGCTCGATGGCCGAGAAGGGATCGTCGAACGGGCGTTTCATAAACACTTGTCCAAGCACCTGTGCCACCAGAACCTTTCGGCCACCTGGCGCTGTATAAAGTCGATGACCGCGACCCGGAGCGCCCTTTGCAAAGTTGATTGGGCGCACGATACGCGGCTCGTTTTCGATGAACTGCAGCATGTCTTTTTGGTCGAAAGCGTGATCGCCTAACGTCAGGCAATCGGCGCCCGCATCCAACAACAGCTTTGCGTGGTTACCACTCAACCCCATGCCGTTCGAGGCGTTTTCGCTGTTCACCACAACAAAATCCAGACGCCAATCCTCCCGAAGACGCGGCAGGAGCTCTTGAACCGCGGCGCGACCAGCACGCCCTACAACGTCACCAAGAAATAATATCCTCATGCAGTCTGTCCTAAGTGTGGTATCCCGTTAGCACAAGTGATTAAACTGCCGCCCTCAACCGCCAGATCGAATTCCATTGGAGTTTCAACATGCACCGCTTTCTCGCCTCGACCATAGCCTTGATGACAGTCGCAGCCTGTGACTCTGAGCCCGAGCAATCGACGGAATTAGCAAACCCTGCTGCGACTTTCTGTATAGAGAGCGGCGCGAAATATGAAATCCGCGACGGCGTGAATGGTCAATCGGGCGTGTGCATTCTGCAGGACGGCAGCGAAGTAGACGCGTGGGAATATTTCCGAGAAAACAATCCTGGCTGAAATCGGAGCCAGTCTAAGACTTGATCGAAATGACGCGGCTTTCCGTGACCACCATATCTAACAGCTGATCAGTAGGCTCTAACGGCAGCTCTGCCACCTCCTGCCCATCAAAGGCAAATCCAATAGCGAGTGTCGGATGGTTGGCACGCAACCTTGCAAGGGTACGGTCGTAAAATCCGCCTCCATAACCAAGGCGTCCGCCGCTAGCGTTGAACGCCACCAAAGGTACGATCAAAATCTCGGGATCAAAGTAGTCCTCTATTTCCGGAACTTTCGCTCCAAACGGGCCATCCTTCAGCGTGCCTTCGGGCGTCCAGCGGGAAAACTTCAACGGTTGACCCGCGCCTTGAATAACGGGAACGCCAACCGGACCATAAGCAGCTGCTTCTGCCATTGCCGGCAGTGGATCAATTTCGGTTCGGATAGGAATGTATCCCGATTGGGGCACCCCGCGATACCCTGCCAACACCTCAGATAATCTACCGGCGGATCCTGGCAACCTTAGATCAAAGGCCGCCTTACGGCGTTCAAATGCGGCTTTTCGCGCAGCGGCTTTTTTTTCGGTCAGATCGGTCAAAGTAGCACCACGCTTGCAAGTCCAAGGAAGATAAAGAAACCCATGACATCTGTTGTTGTGGTTACAAAGGTTCCAGATGCAAGCGCAGGGTCAACTCCTATACGATCCAACGCGACTGGAACGACCGTTCCGACAAAACCAGCTATGATCATATTCACAACCAATGCCGTGCCGATCACAACGCCCAGCATCGGTGAGGCGAACCACATCATTCCAACTATGCCCAATACGACGGCAAAACACAGTCCGTTCAGCATGCCAACCAATAACTCTCGTCGGATGACCCGCAGAACGTTTGATCCGGTAAGGTCGCGAGTGGCCAGCGCCCGCACCGCAACGGTGAGGGATTGCGTCCCGGCATTTCCGCCCATTGACGCAACGATAGGCATCAGAATGGCCAAAGCTACCAACCGATCAATCGCAGCCTCAAACTGGGAAATCACCAGTGAGGCACAGATTGCTGTACACAAATTGACCGCAAGCCAGGGCAGGCGTCGTTTGCTAGTGGCGGCAACGCTGTCGGACAACGAACTTTCGTTACTCACGCCCGCGAGGTGCAACATATCCTCTTCGTATTCTTCGTCCAGAACGACCATTGCATCGTCGATGGTGATGACACCGACAATACGTCCATCCGCATCCACCACTGGGGCTGAAATCAGGTGATACTGATTGAACGCATAGGCTACATCCTCTTCATCCTGATCAACGGGGATGGTGTGGAATTCCTGTTCGGCGATGTCGCGCAAGGCTATTTCACGCCGCGCGGCCATAAGTTTCCCGAGTGTAACTTGCGCAGTTGGCTTCAAACGGGGATCGATGAGTACCACGTGATAAAACTGCTCTGGCAGGTCGTCGTTGGCCCGCATGAAGTCAATTGCCTGACCAACCGTCCAATGCTCGGGCGCCATAACAATCTCGCGCTGCATAAGTCGGCCGGCCGAGTTTTCCGGGTAGGCCAGTGCCTGCTGTGCCGCATGGCGATCTGTCTCCTCCAGCGCGTCAAGAATGGTTTCCTGCTGTGGCTCTTCCAGATCTTCCAAAAGGTCGACGACATCGTCGCTTTCCATTTCGCGAACCGCCTCGGCAAGTACGTCGGGACGCAGTACAGCGATGACCTCTTCTCTGACGGCTTCATCCAATTCGGACAAGATGTCGCCATCAAATTCCTTGTCGTAAAGTCGGATAAGACGCGAGCGGTCGTAAGGATTAATCTGCTCCAGAAGGTCCGCAATGTCGGCTGGGTGCAGTGGCTCCAATAACTCGATCAGTTTACCGCGATCATCAACATCCACCGCATAAAGAATGGACGCCACTGTTCTGCGATCAAGCGCATAGGCGTCCTCCTCCCGCGGTTGGTCGGGTCCGGCTTCGTCTTTGACTGTAGTCATGCGCAACCCTCGCGTCGGTGATTTGCGTCTAAATAGAAGAAGCAGCTACCAGAAAACAATGACAATGCGCAGATTTACCCGCAACATGCGCCCGCTTATGCTGTAACGCAGCACAAAACTGGGTGGAGTATGGGAAACATGCCTCAAAAGACGTTACTGAAGGGGCGCGTTCTAAGCTTTTTGGAGTCACCTTTCGCCACCGAACCGACACGGGCGACAAATACTCATGAGGCGGTACTGATCGAAGACGGGAAAATAAAAGCACTGGGTTCGATAGCCAAATTGTCGCAAGAGCATCCAGAAGCGCAAGATGTGGAATATGGCCAGCACCTGATCATGGCAGGGTTTGTCGACCCTCATGTGCACTACCCGCAAACGGCAATGATCGCCAGTTGGGGTAAGCGTCTTATCGACTGGCTCAATACTTACACTTTCCCTGAGGAAATGAAATTCGGTGATCCCCGATACGCGTCGGAAATTGCCAACCGCTATCTTGACCTCACGGCATCGCACGGAACGACCACGATGTGCAGCTTCTGTACGATACACCCAGAGAGCGTTGACGCGTTTTTTGAGGCTGCACAATTGCGTGGGCAGCGCGTCGTGGCAGGCAAAACCTGTATGGATCGCAATGCCCCTGAAGGCCTCCGCGATACGGCTCAAACCGCCTACAATCAGTCGCAAAGCCTGTTGGAAAAGTGGCACGGGGTCAATCGGCTGTCCTATGCAATCACGCCACGATTTTCGCCGACGTCGACGCCTGAACAGCTTGAGGCAATGGGTGCTCTTTGGGCAAAGTACCCTCAATGCCTGATGCAGACGCATCTGTGCGAACAAACCGACGAAATCGAGTGGGTCCGATCTCTGTTTCCGAATGCCCGCGACTATCTGGATACCTACGAACAGTTTGGTCTGTTGGGCGGTAACGGGCTGTACGGACACGTCATTCATCTTGAAACACGCGAGCGTGAACGTCTGCGCGAAGTGGGCGCGGCCCTGATACATTGTCCGACCTCAAACACGTTTATTGGATCTGGCTTGTTTGAACTGGATGACCTTATGCGACAGGGGCACAGGATCGGTCTGGCCACAGATACGGGCGGTGGGTCCAGTTTCTCGATGCTTCGTACAATGGCAACTGCCTACGAAATCGGACAGTTGCAGGGAACGGCACTCCACCCGGCGCAATTGCTATGGCTGGGCACGGTTGGTTCCGCGCAGTCACTTCGGATGGATGACTGCATCGGAAATATTGCGCCAGGATTGGAGGCCGATTTGGTCGTCCTTGATCTTGCGTCGACTCCTGACATTGCGCAGCGAGAAGCAACGGCTGAGGACCTTTGGGAGGCTGTGTTCCCAACCATCATGATGGGCGATGATCGGGCGGTTGCCGATGTTTGGATTGGAGGAAACCGGGTCAGCCGAAAACCTTAATTCCGCAGAGCGCGGGCAAGTTGATTCTGGCGTTCTATCGCTGTTGGCAAATCGATAGTTGTGACGTGACCACCACGCACGATTTGTCGTCCTTCTACAAAGAGATGTTTGACACGCATCGGACCGGACAACAGCAAGGCCGCCGGATCCCAACTGCCCGCGCTCTCAATACTCCGTGTATCCCAAACCGCAATATCGGCGCGTTTTCCAGGCATCAAACGACCACAGTCAGGTCGGTTCAGAACATCTGCACCGCCTCGTGTTGCGATCTCCAGCGCCTCACGGGACGACATGGCGTCGGCCCCGTTTACAACGCGCTGCATCAACATCGCCTGTCGGGCTTCGAGTATGAGATTGCCATTGTCGTTGCTGGCGGAACCGTCAGCGCCAAGGCCAACGTTTACCCCTTGGTCACGCATTTTTTGAACCGGAGCAATTCCCGATCCAAGACGACAATTTGAGCACGGGCAATGGGCCACTCCTGTCCCAGTTCTGGAAAATAGGTCAATTTCGACGCTATTCAGCTTCACACAATGCGCGTGCCAGACATCCGGTCCTGTCCAACCCAGATTTTCAGCGTATTGGCCGGGGCGACAGCCGAACTGAGCCTGAGAATAGGCGATATCTTCATCATTTTCGGCCAAATGGGTATGCAGCATGACGCCTTTGTCCCGCGCCAGCAACGCTGTGTCCTGCATCAATTCTTGACTGACTGAAAATGGCGAACATGGCGCCAATCCCACCCTGCACATCGCGCCTTCCATCGGATCATGAAACGCATCCACGACGCGGATCATATCCTCTAATATCACGGACTCTGGCTCAACTAAGTCGTCTGGCGGAAGGCCGCCGCCGCTTTCCCCGATACTCATCGCGCCACGCGTCGGGTGAAACCGGATGCCAACCTCGGCGGCCGCCACGATGGTATCGTCCAGACGAGATCCATTGGGATAGAGATACAAGTGATCAGAGCTGAGCGAGCATCCTGACAATGCCAATTCTGCCAGCCCTATTTGGGCCGAAGTAAACATCTCTTCAGGGCCAAACCGCGCCCAGATGGGATAAAGCGTTTTAAGCCAACCGAACAATAGGGCATCCTGACACCCTGGTACTGCGCGAGTCAGAGTTTGGTACAGGTGATGGTGGGTGTTCACCAACCCCGGCGTTACGACACATCCAGTTGCGTCATGCACTTCGCCTGTGGTCTCTAACCCATGACCGATTTTTGCGATTTGCCCATCACGGATCAGCAGGTCGGCCTGTTCCAGTTCACGCCGCTCGTCGTCAATTGTTAGAATAGTGTCAGCGTTACAGATCAAAAATTCAGACATTTTTCGCGCTCCTGCAATTGCCCGTCTCATGCAAATGGAGTGCGAAGCTGGTGGAAAACGGGCTCAAGAACCAGCACGTGAAAATGGTAATCTTTCACTACATCGACAGCAACAGAATTCAATATTGCTTTAAGATTTCCAAAGCCGCTGCATGCAGCTCGGCGTTGGCAGCCGCCAGAGCACGCCCCCCACCATGAGCTGGGTCGCCTTTCCAATCTGTCACAACCCCACCGGCTGCGTGAATCAACGCGATTGGAGCTTGGATGTCGTAAGAATTCAGCCCCGCCTCGATAACAAGATCGATCTGTCCAGCAGCCAGCAAAGCATATGCGTAGCAATCCATCCCGTATCGGGTCAGCTTAGCGTGCTGTGAGACAGCGCGAAACGCCTCAGCCTCACTCGGAGTGCCGACTTCGGGAAAGGTAGTGAACACAATTGCTTCTTCAAGCGACTGCGTCTTGCGTGTCGTCAGTTTGCGTTGACCGGCCGGTCCCGTAGCAATGGCCAGTTCACCCTGTCCCATGAATCGTTCGCCAATATAGGGCTGATCAATCACACCCAGGCATGGACCGGTTTCATTACTAAGCGCGATCAGGACACCCCAGGTCGGCGTACCGCTAATGAACCCTCTTGTTCCGTCAATTGGATCTAAAACCCAAGTTCGACCGCTGGAACCCGCCGAATGTCCAAATTCTTCACCCAGAATGCCATCGTCAGGTCTGTGTTCGGCAAGAACAGCTCTCATCGCCTTCTCGGCCGCGCGATCGGCGATAGTCACTGGATCGAACCCACCCTCGACCTTGTTGTCCGCTTCTAGATCGGGCTGCCGGAAAAATGGCAAAATGGCCGCGCGCGCTGCGTCGGCCATTGTTTCGGCTATCTCAAGATCATTGGATGGGCTGTGTCGCATGTGGTACCCGTGCGATCACTGCGCCCCATTGTCAAGTGGGTCGATCAGGCAACTTCGCTCAGTACGCGGGCGAGTTCGAAAAGCCTGCGGCGCTGATTTTCTGGAATGGCGTAGTATGAGCGGACAAGATCCAGCGCTTCCTTGTCTCCCATTAGATCGGCAGGAACCGACTTTTTGTCATTGTTGCCTTTGGTTTCGTCTTCCAGGCCTTCGAAGAAAAAACTGACTGGGACATCCAATGCCTCTGCGATATCCCAAAGGCGAGACGCGCTTACACGGTTGGCCCCAGTTTCATATTTCTGGATTTGCTGAAACTTGATACCAACCTGCTGCGCTAACTGCTGCTGGGTCATGCCAATCAGCCAGCGGCGATGCCGGACGCGTTTGCCAACATGAACATCGACGTGATGGGTCATTGGTACTCTCCTTTTTAACTCAAACAACCATCCGGGAAATCGCTACAACACACACCCCGGCACAGCAGCGGGATGCTGATTACAAACTCCCCAACTCGGATACTCCCCCCGAATGGCACCCTTAAGCACTATGACGCATTCCATCTATTTTTCAAGCGGGTTGTATTCGGTGTTGCGAATAGTTGTTTGTGGTTGTGTCAAAAAGTTCATCTGTGTGAGTTCGTTTTCAGATTGGAAACAAAATTCGGCACCTACTTCGCAGAACACATCGCACAGACTCTTTCGAATTGACATTCATTGCGCGTCTATTGCCTATGCCCAAGACGATCAGGAGGGCCCACATGCTTGCGTATTGTGTCGAGACTCAGGGAAAACCGCCAACGCTGACAACTTTGGCCTTACCGACGCCATCCGACGGGCAAATACGTGTGCGGATCAAGGCTTGCGGCCTGAACTTTGCGGATCTTTTGATGCAGAAAGGCACGTATCAGGATACGCCCGAAGCCCCTTTCGCTCTGGGAATGGAAGTCGCGGGCATTGTTGACGAAATCGGAAACAATGTTTCGACCATCGCTCCGGGTGACCGTGTGGCGGTTTATTGTGGTTTTGGCGGGTTGGCTGAATACGGTGTCTTTGACGCAGATCGGGCGGTTCCTCTTCCCGAAACAATGAGTTTTGAAGATGCTGCCGCCATTCAGATTGCTTACGGAACCAGCCACATCGCGTTGGACCATCGCGCGCGGCTACAGCCGGGCGAAACGCTGCTTGTAACTGGTGCGGCAGGTGGTGTCGGCCTGACTGCCGTTGAGATTGGCAAGTTGATGGGTGCCAAAGTCATTGCTCAGGCGCGCGGCGCCGAAAGGCTGTCGGTAGCCGCGAATGCCGGAGCTGACTATCTGGTCGACGCCAGTGAGGACCTGCGCGAACGCGTTCTATCTTTGGGTGGCGCGGATGTTGTTTATGACGTGATTGGTGGCGACGTTTTCAATGCTGCGTTTCGGGCCACTAACCCAGAAGGCCGCCTATTGCCAATAGGTTTTGCAGGGGGCGAAGTGCCAAATATCCCAGCCAACCATTTGCTGGTAAAAAACCTGACCGTGATTGGACTGTATATCGGCGGATATTTAAAGTTCCGCCCCCAGATTGTGCAGGAAAGTTTTTCGACTCTGTTTCAATGGCACAAAGCAGGGCGGATCAAGCCCCATATTAGCCACGTCCTGCCACTTGGACAGGTGGCCGAAGGGATGCAATTGCTAAAAGATCGGAAGTCGACGGGTAAAATCGTGATTTCACTTTGAACCCTAGGCGACAACTGCCTTAAGCGGTGAGCCCCCGAGCATGAGAAAGTTCTGCCGTACCAAAGAAGCAAGGGCGTCAACAACTGCGTCACGTCCTTTATCAGCCCCATAAAGATTGATTCGGTGTGCAGGTAACTCTGGCAGGGCGCCACCCGATTCGATCTGCTCAAGATGGGCAGCCTCGGTACCGTCGAGCATCGCGTGAACGGCCAAGTCTGCGCTTACAGTCGCCTCGATGGTGCGGTCATTCTCGGTTTCAACAGACAATTCCCATGGAATACCTGCTGCATCCAAAGCAGCGATAACCTGAGGACGGAACAAGCAGCGTCGTCCAAGTGCAAGCGGAATTGGTCGCTTGCGCCATGCCGAACCGCCCGGCGCGCCGATCCATCTAAGTGGAAGTTCGGCAATAGTCTCGGCTCCGTCTGCTCCAGAAGCCTCCGTGGTAAGTATGAGATCGCATTCGCCGCGCCGGTACATCTCTTTCAATTGCATCGAGTAGGAAGAAACTAGTTGCACGCGTACGCGCGGAAAGTCGGCGTTGAAGCGCTGCAATACACGTGGGATAGCGGGGTAAACAATGTCATGGGGCACACCCAGAACGACTTCGCCCTCAAACGCCTGATCCGTAAGCTTTGAAATAACTTCATCGTTTAGCGCGACGATGCGGCGGGCATAAGCAAGCAGTTGCTCGCCTGACGCAGTGAGCGCAATCGTCCTTCCGCTGCGATCCAAAAGCTCCAGTCCTAAAAGCTCCTCAAGTCGCTTTAGCTGCATTGAAACTGCTGACTGGGTCAGATGCAGAAATCCCGCAGCGCGTGTTACGCCACCGTGATCAGCAACGGCAATAAAGGATCGAAGAGTTGTAATGTCCAAATTACGCATATTCACGATTCCTTATGGATCACGTCATAAACATTCATTTTCATAATATGGCATGTTGCTCCATATATATCAACATAATTGATCTAATGAAAAAGAACCATCAAGGTTAAGTGAAAGGGCAATCATTATGACCCAAATAGCTATCTCTCACTCTGGAAGCACGAAACGCGTCGCCAAACGCAAGATTTTTTGGAATTTGCTTAATCTTGCCCGGCAGCGTCGCTCACTTGCCAGGTTGGATGATCATTTGCTTGACGATATCGGGCTGACCCGCCGCGAAGCAACCCGCCACATCTGGGACGCACCTGATAACTGGATAAAACAACTGTATTAATCGGACTGATCGTGTTTTGAGGCCGCCAGAAAAGGCGGCCCGAGCACATTACTGACAGTTTTGCTGAGTTTTAGGCGTAAAACCCTTGAATCGGCGGCCACACTCTCCGATATTTGCTTGGAAACCAGCCTGCATTCGCGGGCCGGGAACAGATGAATGAAGGGAGACCCTTTTAATGGCACAATTCGACACGATCCGGACGGCCACCGGTGCGCGCGCCGCCGAGATTGACGAGGGCCTACGCGCCCACATGAACAAAGTCTACGGCACAATGTCCGTCGGCATGCTGATTACATTTGCAGCCGCATGGGCAATTTCCGGGCTTGCAACAACAACCGATCCATCGGCGGCTGCCGCTCAACTAAGCGAAAGTAAGTATCTGACTTCGTTCGGATACACTTTGTTCGCGTCGCCGTTGAAATGGGTCATCATGTTTGCGCCTTTGCTATTTGTTTTCGGTTTCAGCGCCGGAATCAACCGCCTGTCCGCAGCGGGTGCACAGACAGTTTTTTATCTGTTTGCGGCAGTTATGGGTGTATCGATCAGCTGGATCTTCCTGGTCTTTACCGGTCAGTCGATAATTCAAGTGTTCCTGATCACGGCAATCGCATTTGCGGGACTGTCGTTGTACGGCTACACAACTAAGAAAGACCTCTCGGCGATGGGCACGTTCCTGATCATGGGCGTGATCGGCCTGATCGTAGCCTCGATCGTGAATATCTTCATCGCTTCTTCGGCTATGGCATTTGCCATCTCGGTTCTGGGTGTTCTGATCTTTGCCGGCCTGACCGCATACGACACTCAGAACATCAAAACCACTTACCTGCAGATGGCTCACTCCGGCGATCAAGAATGGTTGGGTAAAGCCGCGATAATGGGTGCATTGAGCTTGTATCTGGACTTCATCAATATGTTCATGTTCCTGCTACAACTGTTCGGCAACCGCGAATAAAATTCTGCAAATTAAAACCTAGTTGGGCGGATCCGAAAAGGTCCGCCCATGTTTTTTGGTGGAAAGTCGAAAGCCGGGCTAAACGAAAACCCCTGCCGTTCAGGCAGGGGCTTGGGACTTGAGAGAGAAAAAGCTTAGCTACAGTTCAGTGGAACCGCAAAACCGGAACTCTTACCGGATGAACCTTTCCGATATACTTGGCCGGCAGACAAACAGCCTGTGAACCGTTCAGTCTCGGATCCAAAAATTGAACCAACCGAGTTATCGACGCGGTTGCTGTTGCTTGGTGTGCGCAAGACGCCGAACAATTTCCCATTCACGGCGACCGTGCTAAGGAAAAGGGGTGTTGCGCTGCCCGACAGCTGCACCGCTGTCGTATCGCTGCGTCCACCGTTATCGATAGCTACACCAGCCATCTTTTCCAGTTCAGTTTTATCTGACGTGACTTGAATGGTCGGCAATTCAGCAAGCTCTGCCGGAACATTGGTTGCAGGCGGAATGAACGCAGCTGCGCCAGCCACTTCGGAAATCGTGCGCGGTTCTCCGTCTATTCCGGTGAACCCGACCCCTTGTCGGTTAAAGGGGTCTTCGCAGGCCGAAAGGGTCAGGGCGGCAAGTGCGGGTAATATGATTTTTTTCATGACGGTCAACATTTTGGGTCGGTTAGGCGAAGCGTAGCGGCAGGTGACGCGAAATTGCAACCCGCGCGAAAACAGAATACTTGAATGGCTGATGCGCCTCTGCAACGGCCTGATTTCCATCATCCAATGTTCGAGTGATTTTCCAATTGCCCAATGAGCATAAAAAAAGGGCCCCTGCCAGTGCAAAGTCCCTTTGAAATTTCACCATTGAGGGCAGATTATTTTATCTTGCCTTCCTTGTACTCGACGTGTTTGCGAGCGACCGGATCGTACTTACGAATGGTCATCTTTTCAGTCATAGTGCGAGCATTTTTCTTGGTCACATAGAAATGGCCCGTGCCCGCGGTCGAGTTCAGACGGATTTTGATTGTCGTCGGCTTCGCCATGGTTATCTCCTGCGTCCGAAAAGGCAGGGGCCTTTCGGTTGAATCCTCTTGAGCGTGCGCTTTTACGCCTTGCACGGACTATGTCAAGGGCAATTGCCTAGGGAGCAGCGGTTGCAGATATGCGCTAGCTGAACAATGTCGACGCACCCATATATTCGTGAATTTGGTTGCGTTCAGAGTCCGACAGTCCCAAAGCTGAGGCCAATTGATGCAAATAGTCAGCTTCGCGCTCATGGTCCAAACGAATCGCCGCAAGGGACGTGGCGTAGATCTGAGCCCGAAGAGGCGCCCCGGAATCCGCAGCCAGCCCCATCACGTCGATCGGAGCTTCTAGTTGTTCTTGAACAAAGGCGCGTTCTTCGTCGCTGATATCATCGCCCAATTCACTCAAGATGGTTTCCTTTTCTTGCGCATCCAATTCTCCGTCAGCCTTGGCCGCCTGAATCATTGCTCGCAGCATTAGCTTGGCATGCTGTTCCATGGCTGCCCCGCCCGGAGTGCCATTGAACACCGTCTCAAGCATATCAACAGTTTGTTGGCTGCCAGTTTTGGCAGCCCCCTGCATTGCGTTGATCAATCCACCCAAACCAGCAGCACCAGCCGGGTCGGCGATTCCGAGTTTGCCGATCATCTCTTGCAACCCCGAAGCCCCACCGGGCATTCCAAGCTGTTCAGCCATCTTGCCAAGCTGATCTATTCCAAATCCACTGCTTGCGCTTTGCATTGCGTCCTGTAAACCAGCCATGCCGCCCATTTGCTTGTATTTTTCAAGCCCCTTTGCCGCAGCAAAACCCACAGCAACCGAAGCCAATGCTTTCATGAAACTCATTTCATTCCTCCCAATGGATGGCGCATTTTATGGGACACTATCGTAACACCTGCATGTATTCAGACAAACCAGAGTCCGATCTGAGCACTTACCTGAAATTCGCTTTGTCATTCGGAGCCGTTGTCCACCACCATAACGCTTGAATCTGAACACGGGTTCATCCCAAGTTTGAAATGTGGCACGTTCAATTGAATGGATCACGAAATCCTGATATGTTCGGCGTAACCCACTAAGTTAAGAAGCCAATTGCGGGCTCGAACTTCGAGGCACCAAAAAACAGGCAAACCCTCTGTCGGCAGAGTTTATATGCATGACATTTTTTGGGGGCATCATGACTGAGTGGACTATTCAAGGTGAAGAGCTGGCAAACTGTAACTGCAATTTTGGTTGCCCATGCCAATTCAGCGTTCTTCCAACACATGGCAATTGCGAGGCAGTGGTTGTTTTCGATATCAAAAGTGGTCACTACGGCGATACTGATCTAGCCGGAGTTCGAGCTGCTGGCGTTTATTATTGGCCCGGCCCTATTCACGAGGGTAACGGCCAGATGCAGTTGATTGTTGATGAGTCCGCCAGCGCGGAGCAACGCGCAGCCCTTCAAGCAATCATGACCGGTGAAGACACCGATGAAATGGCGACGATGTGGTATGTCTACAGCGCCATGGCCCCAACAAAGCATGAAACGCTCTATGTCCCGATTGAACTTAGTTGGGACCGGGACGAACGCTCAGGCTATGCCAAAGTGCAAGGTATTTTCGATGTCGAAGTCAGCCCAATTCCGCACATTGTTTCAGGTGCAGCTCATCGTGCCTCGATTCAGTTGCCGAACGGTTTTGAGTATCGTCATGCCGAGGCAGCTTCTGGTTCCGCAAAAACGCATGGCGGCGAAATTAGCCTGACCTTTGACGCAACCCATGCGCATTTGGCCCATCTGAATATTTCGGGTCACGGTGTAGTTGGAGCCTGATCAGAGCCTTACGATGACCACATCCGATACTTCGCCGCGACCTGGAATGATTGAGCGGCTGTTGCGGCATGACCGCTATATTGTGCTGGGCAGCGTATCTCTAGTTGTTCTCGCCGCTGCTTGGTACACGATCACCGGGGTCGGCATGAACATGTCGGCGCTGGAGATGACGCGCATGGCCGGCCCAATAGGTGAACCGATGCAAATGGGCGGTCCGCCCATTTGGACCCGCAACTACGCTGTTCTGATATTCCTGATGTGGTGGGTCATGATGATTGCGATGATGACGCCTAGCGCCGCACCAACAGTGCTGCTCTATACCGCGTTAAAGCGTGTTGGTCGCGATCAGAACGCCGCTGTTTGGCTCAGTTTCTGTTTCCTTACCGGGTACCTAATCGCATGGGCCGGATTCAGTCTTGTCGCAACAGGCGCGCAATGGGCATTGGAACTTGTCGGTTTGGCCGACGGACCCATGATGACGATACGATCAAAGGTATTTGCTGGCTGTGTTCTGGTATCTGCGGGCGCTTATCAGCTGTCAGATCTCAAAACTGCGTGCCTCAAACATTGTCAAAGCCCGGCCCGCTTTCTATCAAAACACAATCGGCCTGGCGCTTATGGTGCACTGCGAACAGGTGCTTTGCATGGGGTGTACTGTCTTGGCTGCTGCTGGGCCTTGATGGCGCTGCTATTCGTTGGCGGCATCATGAACCTCTATTGGATCGCAGGGATCGCTCTGTACGTCGCCCTCGAGAAATTGCTGCCCCGTGCAAAATGGCTGCCGATACTTACCGGCCTTTGCCTGATTGCGGCGGGGCTTTGGCTTGTCCTAACGGCGTTTGTGACCGGTCTTTGATGGGTATCGATGGCTGTGGAACCGGCCAAATTTTGGGTTCCGATGCAAAAATTGTAGGAGAAACACAATGCCTGTTTTTATCACCTATGCTTCGTATTCCCAATCTGGCGTTCAAGGAATGTTGGAAAAGCCAGCAAACCGAACTGGGCCGGTAAAGGCGTTGCTGGAAAAGGTGGGCGGCAAGTTGCTGGCGTTCTACATGACAACTGGTTCGAATGACGTTGTCGTTATCAGCGAGGCACCAGACGGAACCGACGCGGTAGCGGTCGGTATGGCAGTGGCTGCCTCCGGAGCGGTAGATAAGATCGAGACTGTTCGCGCATGGACGGCAGACGACTTTGTTTCAATCGCGGAAAAGGCCGCTGCCTTAACCGGTGCCTACACACCTCCGGGCAGCTGACGGTATAACGCGCGGAGGGCCTGTAAGCCGGATCTTGTTCCGGGGTTGCCCCCTTCGATGACCATTCCTCTAGGCCGTACATTGCTGCACGGCTCCAGCTGCCAACCCGGTCCCTCTCGGCCAAGACGCGCTTAGCGGCGGTATCGGCTGACGCCGACCGGCCCGCGCGGGGACCCTATTTGGCATTGCTCCCGGTGGGGCTTGCCGTGCCGCCACTGTTGCCAGCGGCGCGGTGGGCTCTTACCCCACCGTTTCACCCTTACCACACGAATGTGGCGGTTTGTTTTCTGTGGCGCTTTCCGTCGGGTTGCCCCGCCCGGGCGTTACCCGGCACCGTTGCCTTGTGGAGTCCGGACTTTCCTCTCGGGCGTAAGCCCCAGCGGCCATCCGGCCCTCCGCGCACGGGGGTGGGTATGCGGTGCGACAGACCACGTCAAGGGTTCAGGTAGCATTTGGGTTTGACGGCATTTTGTCACTCTAACCAGAAACGCTATGGCTCAACCCAAATTGGTTGAGCTGCCAAATGGCTCAAAATCTGCTGATTCAAGAGGACCATTGGCCCATGGTCGAAACCTCAGGCGTACGGCGGCAAGTAATGCTTCGTCATCCACATCAGCTGTGTAACCGGCATTTCGCGCAAGCGTTCGGAAAGTATGAAACTGCTCGTCCTTAGGGTCTTTGTTGAAACCAATAGTTGAAGCTATGCTTTGATGTTCCAAACGCGACCAGTCAAAACGCGGACCGGGGTCACTTTTTCGGCCTGGAGCCATATCAGAATGGCCTATAACCCCTGAGGGTTTGACAGACCAGCGCGCTTTAATTTGACCCAACAGTTGTTCCAAGGTCGTCATTTGTGGTTCAGAAAACGGATGATTGCCGGCATTGTCTAGTTCAATGCCAATCGAGCGGGAATTTATATCGGTCTTTTTGCACCAACTCCCAGCGCCTGCATGCCAGGCGCGGTCTTCTTCGCGAACCAATTGCCAGAGGGTTCCGTCAGATCCAATCAAGTAATGAGCCGATACCTCATGCACTGGATCACACAACCGTTCCAGCGCGGCAGCGGCACTTTGCATCGCGGTATAGTGAATAACGATCAGCGACGGCGTAAGACCATCCCGGCGCGGGCCGAAATTGGGGGATGGGCGCCAGATCGGCGTAAGTGGATCAGTTGTTGATGGCACTGCGGAACGGGCTTGGATCCCAACCGCACGCATATCCGTCTCCGTCTGGGTCAAGTCCTTTACGGTCTCGTTGAGGTCCGCCGCTTGAAAGAAACTCGATTTGCGCCTGATCTGGTGAAGTGAAACGGGAACAGTTTCGTTGCGCTTTGGCTTCAAGATTGAAACCCGCTCGACTATAAAGTTGCGTGCCAACAGGGTTTGAAGTGTTCAACGCATATTGAACGATGTTGGGTTGACCGTCCTGACCGCGCGCCGGAACCGCCGTAGGAGCCACGACCTCGTAAGTCTGGCGGTTCTGTTCTATCAGAGCGGCGTCGGATTCTATGCTGCGCCGACCTGAAACGGCAGTAAAATCCTGCTCGTCCGAAATTCCTGGATTGCTGATTGGTTGCACGAGCGCGGTTTGCGTAGACTGTCCAGATGTGCTGGCCAATGCAACAGCGGTCTGGTTGGCGATATCGGCACTGTCACCGCCCACTGATACGGCCCCTTGCGGGTCCTGTGCTGACAGCGGTTGTTGTGAAACTTCCTCGGGTGGCAACAGCGGATTTCCAGTATATCCCTGCCCGGTCAGTTCCGCCTCTCGCTGCGCCTGATACTGAGGCGTATTGAAACCCGTTCCCTCGACAGGTGCCACCGTGTTGCACGCACCAATCAATCCTATTACGGGGATCAGAAGCAAATTGCGCATTTGGCTTTTCCGTCTCTGTGCGTTGCCTGTACTGCCCGAAGGCTTACCACCATTTCACGGGCTTTGCCACAAACCCTGCTGCACTTTCCAACGCATAGGCGGTATTGAGCAGGTCGCCTTCATCCCACGGGCGCCCAATCAGCTGAAGACCCAGCGGAAGACCTTTCTTGTCAAGGCCAGCAGGCACCGAGATACCAGGCAATCCCGCAAGGTTTACCGTCACGGTAAAAACATCGTTCAAATACATTTGAACAGGATCAGCCTCGGTCATCTCACCCAGTCCGAATGCTGCCGAAGGAGTTGCCGGCGTTAGAATCGCGTCGATTCCGGCGGCAAATACGTCCTCGAAGTCTTTCTTGATCAAGGTACGCACGCGGCGCGCGCGATTGTAGTAAGCGTCGTAGAAGCCTGCCGACAGAACGTAAGTTCCAATCATGACACGACGCTGGACCTCATGACCAAATCCCTCGGCTCGCGTTTTTTCGTACATTTCAGTTATGCCGTCGCCTTGTGCCAATGTGGCGCGGTGGCCATAACGAACGCCATCGTAGCGCGCCAAGTTCGACGACGCTTCGGCAGGAGCAATAACGTAATACGCAGGCAAGGCGTATTTCGTGTGCGGCAACGAGATATCGACTATCTCGGCACCTGCGGCCTTTAGCATTTCAGCGCCCTCTGACCAGAGTTTTTCTATCTCGGCGGGCATACCGTCCATGCGGTATTCTTTGGGGATGCCAATTTTCTTGCCTTTGATATCTCCGGTAAGCATACCTTCGAAATTCGGTACGGCCAGTTCGGCGCTGGTAGAATCTTTGGGGTCGTGACCGCACATCGTTTCCAGCATGATCGCCGCGTCCCGCACGTTTTTGGTCATCGGCCCCGCCTGATCCAACGACGAGGCAAACGCAACAATACCCCAGCGCGAGCATCTGCCATAGGTCGGTTTGATGCCCGTGATGCCGGTGAATGCAGCTGGCTGTCGGATCGAGCCGCCAGTATCTGTCCCGGTGGCCGCAAGACACAAATCCGCAGAAACAGCTGCTGCGGAACCGCCGGACGAACCACCCGGTGTCAGCTGCGCATCATCGTTACCGCGCCGCCAAGGGCTGACCGCATTTCCGTAAACAGAGGTCTCATTTGACGAACCCATAGCGAATTCGTCCATATTCAGTTTGCCCAGCATCACAGCGCCATTATCAGCCAACTGTTGAGAAACCGTCGACTCGTACTCTGGCTTGAACCCTTCAAGGATTCTTGAGGCGGCTTGAGAAGGCACACCCTTGGTGCAGAACAGATCTTTAATACCAATCGGCAGACCGCACATGGAAGGAGCGTTTCCCTTCTTGATCCGTTCGTCCGCGGCTTTAGCGCGTTCAAGTGCGATTTCGGGCGTTTTGTGGACAAACGCGTTCAGCGCGGCGGCTTCATCAATTGCCTTCAGGCAAGAATCAGTAAGCTCGACCGAGGTCACCTCACCTTTGCGCAATGCATCACGCGCTTCGGCTAATCCCAGCTTGTTAAGTTCGCTCATGTCTTACTCCACAACTTTGGGAACAGCGAAAAAGCCCTCGCGCGCGTCGGGCGCATTTGCCAGAACCTTGTCTTGCTGGTTGCCGTCGGTGACCACATCTTCTCTGCGCTTCAGACGCATCGGCTCCACCGACACCATCGGGTCGACACCCTCTACGTCAACTTCATTCAATTGCTCAATGAAGCCCAGGATCGTGTTGAATTCGGATGCCAGCGCCGGCAGCGCGTCATCCTCGACCTTGATCCGGGCCAGTTTCGCCACTTTGGCGGCGGTACTTTGGTCAATTGACATCGGCTTCCCTCAAATTCGCTCAGAGGGCATTTACCTGTCCGTCGCGGCAGTCGCAAGAGCACCAGATTAACGGGATCAATTTCCGCGCATTAAGCCGAAGAAAGCTCCCGTTTACGCGGTGTTCGGTTAGGTAAATCGAAATAACAAAAAAAATGAACCAATTAGTTCATTTTGGCCCTTGAAAAATGAACTAAACAGTTCATTTCAGTCTGACGGCGCAGCAAACATGGAGAAAGGCAATGAAAACCTTTTTTATAGCGTTCCTTATGTCCACTTCATTTCTGACGGCACAGGCACAAGCCTTTGATCTTAGAATGGATAACCTAGTCCGCGATCTGAATTTCCCCGATCCAATCGCGGAGCCTGTAACCAAAGATAAAGTTCACCCAGAGCGATAAAATGGCCCTTGAGCCCGGGTCGGATCCCCCCTGACCCGGGCGCGTTTAAATTGAATGCTGCGCAGCTGTTCCCAACTCGTTAACATCGAAAAGATGATGCCCAACCTTGGCTCAATGTAGTCGGCGCAACGGAGCTAATAATGACCGCTCGAATGCAACTTGTTCTGGACGCCATAGACGCGGCCAATTCACAAGATCCAAATCTGGAAAATGGTACGCCCGAGGCTTTGCTTTATGGTCAACGGATGACTGCAGAACTTGAAAGACTCTTCCCAAATGCTTCGGAAGAACTGCAGATTGCCGCGCGGGGGCAGCATGTTGAACGTTGGAAACTAAAACGGTCCGAATATCCTGAAGGTCGCGCAGGATATTTAGCTTGGCGTAAGGCGCAGGGCGAGTTCCACGCAAAGGTCGTTATGACTTATATGAAAGATGCGGGCTATGACCATGAGCAGCTTGAGACCGCGAGTCAAATGTTGCGCAAACAAGGCATAAAGCGTGACGCCGAAGTACAGGCGTTGGAGGATGTGATCTGTTTCGTGTTTCTTAAATGGTATTTTCAGCCCTTTGCAGCCAAGCACTCCTCCGAAAAGATACAAAGGATCGTTGAAAAAACTGCGCGAAAGATGTCGTCAGATGGCCGTGCGCGAGCGTTGCGGGAGTTCGATTTGCCTGAAGTTCTGGCGGCAGCCTTTCAACCATGAAATTGTTTTTTCCAACATACACCGGAGACTCAATCCGATGGATCAACTCAAACTCTTGGTGGATCTGCATATAAAGGGACAAAGGCAGGGCCCCGGCGGTAGGGACGCGACCCGGCGTGCAATCGATCTGGCTGGACTGAACAAGAAACAGCGTTTGAAAATCGCCGATATTGGCTGTGGCACTGGGGCGGCCAGCCTGATCCTTGCACAGAGCCTAAATGCCGAAATTTGCGCCGTAGACTTTTTGCAGGACTTTCTTGACGAACTCGATACTCAAGCCGTGAAGCTTGGACTTGCAGATCGCATCAAGACGCTGCTCGCGTCGATGGAAGCACTGCCATTTCAAGATGCCTCGCTGGAAGTGATCTGGTCTGAAGGCGCCATCTACAATATTGGGTTTGAGAACGGGGTTCGGTACTGGCGTAAGTTCCTGAAACCGGGCGGTATCTTGGCAGTTTCCGAGCTCACCTGGCTCACCCGAAACCGACCAGACGCTTTGACCCGTCACTGGGGTCGGGAATACCCCGAAGTCGGACTGCCGTCTCAAAAGATCGGGCAGCTAGAAACACATGGGTACGAGGTTTTGGGCTATTTTCCTTTGTCACCAGATTGTTGGCGCGACAACTACTATGGCCCAATGCAAGGCAGGTTTGCTAACTTTTTGGACAAGCACGGACATTCAAGCGAAGCCATGGCGCTTGTCAGCGCCGAGCAGACCGAGATTGACCTGTACGAAAAGTATTCATCTTTTGTGAGTTACGGATTCTACGTTGCGCGCAAATTGCCGGACTGACCGTTACGCCTTAACAGCGATCGAAGATACACCTCGATCATCCATCCCAACATCGTTGCATTCAGTATGTGCCACATAAAATGCGTGCCAACTGAAAAAGAGCCACATAGCGGTTCGTCTAATGCGCGGAAAGTTATAGATGCTATCAGGATGACAGCGCCCAACGCCAAGCCGCGTGCCGTACCTGGCGCTCGGTGGCGTAATAAGGCTGCGTAGATCAATATTAATAACGGAATAGGGGCATAACTCGCCGAGCCGCCAAGACCGGGTATCGTTTGAAACAATGGGAGCGTCACAGCGACGAAAGGGAAAAACAGCAGCGTGAGTGCTGCCGCGAGCCAGGGTTTCAACCCCCAAACATCCCGGTTTATTGCAAAAATATATACCAGCACAAACATCAGAATAGGTGTGACATCTGCGACCGCGGCCCAAACCTGAGCATGCGTGTGAAATAAAAAACTGCCAACACCGATTCCAGCCAGAATTGCAATCAAAAGATAGGCTAGAGGTGCCTTCTGACCGGCAACACGGCTCCACATAATGAAGGCCGAAATCAGAAATGCTAAATTCGTCACGGCATTTATTGGTTCGGCCCAATAAGCAGGCGACAGCCGCTCACAGTATCCATCAATATATTCTGACCATTCCATAGATTTTTACATAGCGGATGCTAGGCTGAGACCAAGCTGTATGTTGGAGGATTCTTGATGAATATCATTTGGCTGGGACATGGAAGCTTCAGAATTGAAACCGAAGGTCAGGTTTTTCTGATTGATCCATGGTTGACCGGAAACCCTTCTCTGCCAGAGGCGCAGCACGATGACGCAGTTGAAGGCGCGACGCATATTCTTTTGACACATACGCATTTTGACCATGTGGTCGATGTGCTGCCACTGGCAAAGCACTTGGGTATTCCCGTGGTCGGCCAATACGACCTGATGGGCTATTGGGCCGAAGCCGAAAACATCGAAACCGTCGGATTTAACAAAGGTGGAACCGTCAACCTGAACGGCATAAAAGTTACCATGGTACCGGCATCACACAGTTCAACCTTTTCCACTCCGGAAGGATTGCGAACAGGCGGTTCAGAGGTTGGTTTTATTATCGCTGCCGAGGGACGTACGGTTTATGTTTCGGGCGACACAGACATAATGGCCGACATGGATTGGATGGGCGACTATTATCAACCCGATATCGGAATTTTGTCGGCTGGCGGTCATTTCACAATGGACATGAGAGGGGCTGCATATGCGGCTAAACGGTTTTTCAAATTCAAAACGGTAATACCCTGCCACTACAAAACCTTTCCGATCCTTGAGCAGACGGCTCAGGATCTGATTGATGGTCTGCCCGGTGTGGATGTGATCGAACCAGAAGTTATGCAGGCAATCAGGTTGTAGGTTCAGCTTTATGAGCAAGATAACTCCGTCGCCGGAACTGGCCGCAGTTGTGCGCAGATGGAACCTTGCCGTTCAGAACCAGGACCAAGCAGTCTTGATGAACATGTTGTCGAAATCAGAGCACTTGCGGTATCAGGGCTCTGCAGACGGTGAGTGTTGGTCCGGAACTGTGTTTCGGGACGGATTTGCAGATCATGTAAGGGAAATTCCGGAATTCGACTGGGATGAACACAGCTTGGAAGCCTTTGAATGTGGCGAAGTTGGCTGGGCCCATTGTTCTGCGACGCTCACTTTTGCAAGTAATGGAAATTCGACGCCCCATCGGTTCACATTTGTGCTGAATTTAGAAGACGGCATCTGGAAAATGGTACAGCTGCATGTGTCCAACCCTATGTCCAACCTGGAGAAGATTGGTGTGGAACATGAGGCACTTAACGCCCTTGTCGAAGCTGCGCGTATCGGATTTCAGCAAGATCAGAGCGATGGTATAGCCTCAGTCATGTTTACCGACATCGCAGATTCTTCTGAACTGACACGCAAACTAGGCGACCATGAATGGGCGGATATAATCTCAAGGCACTTGGAACTGGCCGAAGGAATCATAGTTTCGCACCGGGGAAGATTGGTCAAATCGCTCGGTGACGGCACAATGTCTATCTTTACTTCCGTACAAGATTCGGTGGACGCGGCGGTGAACCTTCAGCGACGCAATGCGTCAATCGACACTGCGAAGATTTTGCGCCTACGGATCGGCATTCACACCGGTGAAGTTATCCAAAAGGATGAAGATTTTTTTGGAACGGTTGTCAATAAAGCGGCACGCGTTACAGATGTCAGCGGTCCAAACGAAATTCATGTTTCGGATGTTACGCGCCTGATGCTCGATACAGATCCTAATGGGTGGTTCGGTCCACCAAAACCTGTCTTGCTGAAAGGGTTCGGAGGCCGCCAAACGGTGTACAGTCTTAATTGGACGTGAACAGTTTTCACCTTTCAAGGGGCTTACTAGTTATTTCCGGCGCGTTTTTCTGCAAAAAACGATTGGAGCAGTTTTTCACATTCCTTGGCAGCGATCCCGTCATAAACCTCGGGAACATGATGGGACTGAGGGTGTATAAACACCCGGGCGCCATGGGCGACGCCACCAGATTTCGGATCAGACGCACCATAATAGATACGCCTGATGCGTGCGGCCGCCATTGCCGCAGCGCACATAGCGCATGGCTCCAGCGTTACATAAAGATCGAAACCCGACAGGCGCTCAGACTCAGTGACAGCGCAGGCTTCCCGCAGGGCTAGTATTTCGGCATGCGCAGTGGGATCCTTCAATTCGCGCGTCCGGTTTCCAGCCTTCGCCACGACGCTTCCACTGGGTGACACGACCACAGCTCCAACCGGAACTTCGCCGCGATCTGCTGCGGCACGCGCCTGTTCCAACGCCAATTCCATATGCGATCTGAACATCATGCTTCTGACTGCCTCAGAAACCTGGCTTTCGCAAGCCGTCGGGATAGGTTAAGGCCGGGGAATGAGAAACACCCCTCCTCCAGGCGACCGGATCGCCAAGGTTCTTGCACGCGCAGGCGTCGCCTCTCGTCGCGAGGCAGAGCGGATGATCAATGCAGGCCGCGTCGCCGTCAATGGCAAGACAATCGACAGCCCTGCACTAAACGTGACGGTCAATGACAAGATCATTGTCGATGGCAAACCGATTTCTGAACCGGAACCAACTCGTCTTTGGCTATATCACAAACCTCCGGGTTTGGTTACATCCACGCGAGATGAGAAAGGCCGAGCAACAATTTATGACAGCTTACCCGAAGATATGCCGCGGGTTATGAGCATTGGCCGTTTGGACCTAAACTCGGAAGGGTTGTTGTTGCTAACCAATGACGGCGGCATAAAGCGCAAGCTTGAATTACCTTCGACAGGCTGGCTGCGAAAGTACCGGGTGCGTGTAAACGGACGACCAAAAGACGAGGATTTCGCGCCGTTGCGTAACGGCCTGGTAGTTGAGGGTGAGCGGTTTCAACCCATGACAGTGACTTTAGACCGACAGCAAGGGGCCAATGCGTGGCTTACCGTTGGCCTGCGAGAAGGGAAAAACCGGGAGATTCGGCGCGCGATGGAAGACATCGGTTTTGCCGTCAACAGGTTGTTGCGTGTTTCATATGGACCATTTCAACTGGGCGCGCTTAAGGCAGGCGAAGTCGAGGAAGTTCGCCGTCGTGTCATGCGCGATCAGCTGGGTCTGGATGAAGGGGCAAAACCTGGCAACCCTTCAAAGCGTCCGGTCCGGCCGCAACGCAAACGTGCGACCGTAAGCAAGAAACATCGCAATTGACGACGGTTTGTAAACCTTCCCCCTAGCGCCAAGCCCTCGCTTCCACTAAATTTTCCTAGGAAACTGTGATGAGGGGGCATCATGTCCGGTTCCGGAGTTCAAAAATTCGCTTATGTGGCGTTGTTGGTGGTGATGTTTGGCGTTTGCACCGGCCTGCTGGGAGGCTTGTAACAGCATGGCTAAGCGGTATGGCGGGAAATTCAGCCCTCAGGGCGGGTCCGAGCCGGACGCACAGCCTCCGCGCGGACAGTTTGACGGTGCACGCGTCGAACCCGCAGGCGCACGCGCGAACGTCTTGTTTGTACCAGCTATTCCACTTGTATTTTTGTCCCTAAATGATGGTGCTATTGGCATGACCATCGGACTAGTGGCAGCAGGTTTGCTGACGGCTGCGGCTTTTCTGCTGCGCGAAGGATTGCGTGCCGAGGCAGCTTATAACGAACGACGGACGGCCCGGCGCCCTGCTTTTCCCCGAAAGATCAGTGCAAGTGTTCTGACTGGTTTGGGAGTTGCGCTAGCATCTTACCGAACTGAATTGATAAGCACAGACGCCGCCATGCAGGCGAGCTTGCTGGCTCCGATCTTGTTTGGTGGAGTCGCGACCGTTTTGCACTCGGTTTCGTTTGGCCTTGATCCGATGAAGGACAAGGGCATGGAAGGAATAGACACTTTCCAGCAAGACCGCGTAGCCCGGGTCGTTGAAGATGCGGAAACACATCTGTCTGAAATGACGGATGCCATAAAACGGGCCGGAGATCGTAGGATCGAAGCACGTGTAGAAAAATTTCAGACAACAGCCCGAGATCTGTTTCGCACGGTCGAGGAAGATCCGCGCGACTTGGCGGGTGCACGAAAATACCTGACGGTGTATCTGCAGGGCGCACGCGACGCGACGGTAAAGTTCGCAGATGTTTACGCCCGAACGCGCGACCCCCAAGCGTTAGCAGATTACTCGGCTTTACTGGACGATCTTGAACAGAATTTCGCGGCGCGAACCAGAAAAATGTTATTGGATGATAGAAGCGACCTGACGGTCGAAATTGATGTGTTGCGCGAAAGGTTGCAGCGCGAAGGAGTCCGGCTTGACTGACCGGCCAATATTTGAGCGAGGATTTACCCAATGTCCGAAGACATCAAGAACAAGGCCGTTGAAACAGAAACTCTGGTTCAGGAAGTGACAGCCGTCGCGCTGCCTGAACCACAGGCCGAAGTCGTTACGCTGGAAGAGGCTGACGAAGCCGTCAGTGCAGAGATCCGAAAACGCATGGACGAGATCGACATGGACAACACAAACTCGATCGTTGCTTTTGGATCTTCAGCCCAAGCAGAACTGCAGGAAATCAGCCAGGCCATGCTGGCAGATGTGAAGAACAAGGATGTAGGGCCTGCTGGTGATAGCCTTCGTAACATCGTAACCACCATTCGGGGGTTTTCGGTCAGCGAACTTGATGTTCGTCGCGAACGCAGCTGGTGGGAAAAATTGTTGGGCAGAGCCGCTCCATTTGCCAAGTTCACCGCCCAGTACGAAGAAGTTCAGAACCAGATCGACAGGATCACTGACGATTTGTTGGGGCATGAACATACCTTGCTAAAAGACATCAAATCACTGGATTTACTCTACGAAAAGACCTTGGGATTTTATGATGAACTGGCGCTTTATATTGCTGCCGGCGAAGAAAAACTGACTGAACTGGACAGCCACGATATTCCTGAAAAAGAAGCTGAGGTCGAGGCCGCCCCAGAGGACGAACAGGTAATGAAAGCGCAGGAATTGCGCGACCTGCGCGCTGCACGAGATGATCTGGAACGCCGCGTTCACGATCTGAAATTGACACGGCAAGTAACAATGCAATCTCTGCCCTCGATCCGACTGGTGCAGGAAAATGACAAATCGCTTGTTACCAAGATCAATTCCACGCTGGTAAACACTGTTCCACTTTGGGAAACCCAATTGGCGCAAGCCGTGACGATCCAACGAAGCGCCGAAGCTGCGGCGGCAGTCCGGGATGCAAACGATCTTACGAATGAGTTGCTGACGTCGAACGCGGCCAACCTGCGGCAGTCAAACAAAATGATCCGAGAAGAGATGGAGCGTGGCGTTTTCGATATTGAGGCTGTTAAAAAGGCCAACGCTGACCTGATTGGCACGATCAACGAAAGCCTGGCAATCGCAGATGAAGGCAAAGCCAGACGAGCTGCTGCTGAGGAAGAATTGCAAAAAATGGAGGCGGAACTGCGCGATACACTGGCATCTGCCAAAGCTCGCAAGGACGGTCTGGGCGACACCGCCAACACAGCAGTCCCCAGCTGAGGTTGGGGGCCATGGTCCCGAAAGGACATCAATTTAGATTGACCTTTGGGGTCATTGCCCTGCTGGTGGTGGCAGGGTGCGAAGACGTGGTTCCAACCGTCACCGCGCCCCAACCCGAACCCGTCCAAACTGTTGAAACAGCCAATGCTTACGTGCCGCCATCGGCGGCCAGTCAGGATTTGGCAAGGTTCTACAAGCGAGTAGAACGCGATTTGCAAACGCGCGGACTGCTAAGGACCGACGGGGGCGGGCCTGACACACCGTACGAAGCCGATGATCTGGCCAGAAACTTCGAAACAATCGCTTTTTACAGCGAATACCCGGACGATATTGCCTCGGTTGGCGCCCGGCGGACAGACGGGCAACTGAGCCGCTGGTCAGGCCCCGTGCGCATCCAGCCCGAATTTGGTCCCTCGGTCCCACCGGAAGTGCGAAACAAGGATCGGGAGGACGTTTCCAATTATTCCAAGAGATTGGCCAGATTGACCGGTCATCCTATTTCGACCGTCAGTCGAAACGGAAACTTTCATGTGTTTTTTGCGGGCAAGGATGACGGTAGCTATGTCGTTGGTCGCCTCAAACAGTTAGTCCCGAATATTGGACAAAGCACCTTGGACCTGATCGCTAATCCGCGCCCTTCTTTTGACTGTTTTGTATTCGCTTCCGCCACGAACTCGGCGCCGAACGTTTATGTGCGTGCTGTCGCATTAATTCGGGCCGAACTACCCGATCTTGTGCGGTTAAGCTGCATCCACGAAGAAATCGCGCAAGGTTTGGGCCTGCCAAACGACAGCCCGGCTGCCCGGCCTTCGATATTCAATGACGACGATGAATTTGCGTTACTGACAAGTCATGACGAACATCTGCTGAAATTATTGTACGATCGACGTTTGCAACCAGGCGTCTCGGTGGAAGACGCACGTCCAGTGGTGCGGAACATTACCCGTGAATTGATGGGGTTATAACGTTGACCCCAAAAACAGGAGAACCCCAATGGGAATATTCGATTTTCTGACCGGAGAATTCATTGACGTCATTCATTGGGTGGATGACACGCGGGATACCATGGTCTGGCGCTTCGAACGCGAAGGTCACGCGATCAAATACGGGGCCAAGTTGACTGTCCGCGAGGGTCAAGCAGCGGTTTTTGTGCATGAGGGGCAGTTGGCGGATGTTTTCACTCCGGGCCTTTATATGCTCGAGACCAACAACATGCCGATACTGACTACGCTGCAGCATTGGGATCATGGTTTCCAATCACCATTCAAGTCCGAAATCTATTTCGTCAACACAACCCGCTTCAACGATCTAAAATGGGGAACAAAAAATCCAATCATGTTGCGGGACCCAGAGTTTGGGCCGACCCGTATTAGGGCCTTTGGCACGTATACGGTACGAGTGAAGGACCCAGCGAAGTTCCTCGTCGAGATCGTTGGCACTGACGGCGAATTTACAATGGATGAGATCAGTTTTCAGATCCGGAACATAATCGTTCAGGAATTCAGCCGAGTGATCGCAGGCTCCGGAATTCCGGTCCTCGACATGGCCGCAAATACGGCCGACTTGGGCAAACTCATCGCTGCCGAGGTGTCACCTGTTCTTGAGGGCTACGGATTGGAAATGCCCGAGTTCTACATTGAGAACATATCATTGCCTCCGGCAGTCGAAGCCGCGCTCGACAAGCGGACTTCGATGGGTTTGGCAGGCGATCTGGGCAAGTTCACACAATATTCTGCCGCCGAAGCGATGACGGCTGCGGCCAACAACACGGGCCAAGGCGGGGGTGTGGGCGCAGGATTGGGAATGGGCATGGGAATGGCAATGGCGAACCAGATGGCAAACATGGCATCGGGCCAGCCAAGTGGCCCATGGGGTGCGTCGGCATCATCACAACCCTCCACTCCGACGACTCCACCGCCGCCTCCGCCCGTTGAACATGTTTGGCACATAGCCGTCGATGGCCAAACCAGTGGGCCGTTCTCCAAGGCCAAGATGGGTCGAATGGCGACCGAGGGAGAGATCACGCGGGACACACATGTCTGGACGGCTGGTCAGGACGGATGGAAAAAGGCAGGCGATGTTCAGGAACTAGCGCAACTGTTCACGATTCTGCCCCCACCGCCGCCCGGCGCGTAGAAACGGATTTGTCGCGCACAGAACAAGGTGAGCCGCGCTATGACCAATGAAGAACACCGTTTCCCTTGTAACCAATGTGGAGCGGATTATCGTTTTAATCCAGCCAACGGAACGCTGACCTGCGATCATTGCGGAAACTCGGAACCTATCGGTGACGGGCCTTGGGGTGGCGCCAACTTACGAGAGTTGGATTTTGACGCCGCAGTGGCGGATCGCTTACCTGACAGCGAAATCGAAGAAACTCGGATTCTGACCTGCCCCAACTGCGCTGCGCAGGTCGAATTCGACCCGAACACGCATGCAGCGGAATGCCCGTTTTGTGCCACGCCAGTTGTTACGGACACCGGCATCAGCCGCCATATCAAACCCCGCGGCGTCCTGCCTTTCGCGCTGGACGAGCGATCTGCAAATAAGGCCATGAGTGACTGGCTGGGACGTCTATGGTTCGCGCCAAATGGCTTGAAAGACTATGCGCGCAAGGGCCGGAAAATGCAGGGTATATACGTTCCATATTGGACATTTGATGCTGATACCAAATCGTCTTACCGGGGCGAGCGAGGGACGGTCTATTACGAAACTCGCACAGTCGTTAAGGACGGGAAACGCGTTCAACAACAGGTGCCAAAAATCAGGTGGTCACCAAAATCCGGTCGTGTGGCCAGATTCTTTGATGATGTTCTGGTTCTGGCTTCGCGATCTTTGCCAAAGTCCTACACCGATGCTTTGGAACCATGGGACCTGCCAGCGCTGGAACCTTATCAGCCAGAGTATTTGGCGGGTTTTCGGGCCGAAGCCTATACCGTCGAACTTCGCGAGGGCTATCAGGAAGCCCGGAGTTACATGGCACGCGTTATCGAAAGGGACGTTCGATTCGACATCGGAGGTGATCGTCAGCGCATCCATGCGGTCGAAACTGACGTTCGGGATGTCACTTTCAAACATATTCTGTTGCCGGTTTGGATGGCGGCATACAAGTATCGCGGACAAACCTACAGGTTTGTTGTCAATGGCCGCACCGGGCGCGTGCAAGGGGAAAGACCTTGGTCGGCAATAAAGATAACGATTGCGGTGACTTTGGGGCTAATAGTTGCCGCTGCGATTGGTTATATGGCAGCGACCGGTCAGCAGTAATTTCTATGCGCTTGCTTGAGTTCGAAACGGAGTGCATCTTCCTGAACTGAAACAGGGAGTGACCGTTTGACCATCTCAGTTCTGAATCAATTGCTGCGGGGACGCTACTCGTGCAGAGCCTTTCGACCCGATCCAGTTCCTAAGACAGAGATTGAGCAGTTGCTCATTAGCGCGGGACGTGCACCAAGCTGGTGCAACGCGCAACCTTGGAAAGTAGTCGTTACCACCGGAGATGAAACAGACAGGTTCCGTATAGCATTGCAGCAGGAGGCGACCAACCGCCCACCTGCCCCAGATATGCCGTTCCCAACAAGCTACTCCGGAGTTTACCAGGATCGCCGGCGCGCGTGCGGCTGGGCGTTGTACGAAGCGGTCGGAGTCAAAAAAGGCGACCGCGAAGCGTCCCAACGACAGATGATGGAAAATTTTGCCCTGTTTGGAGCTCCGCATTGCGCAATTCTGTCCAGTCCCGTTGAGCTGGGTTCTTATGGCGCCATGGACTGCGGAGGTTTCGTAACGGCCTTTTCCTTGGCCGCTCAGTCGCTTGGTTTGGCATGCATTCCCCAGGCCGCCGTGGCTTCTTATGGGCCGTTTCTGCATCGCTACTTTGACATATCGGATGACCGGCTGATCCTTTGTGCTATCTCCTTCGGCTACCCTGACACTGACCATCCAGCTAACGGGTTTCGAACCGACCGCGCACCTTTGGGTCAATTCGTTGACTGGCGTGGCTAACAGATAAGACAGAGGATCATATCGTTCATGCGAGCATTGTTGCAAAGAGTGTCGAAGTCTTCTGTATGGACCGATGGTGCCTTGATCGGTCAATCCGGCCCAGGTCTGATGATCCTAGTTTGTGCAATGCACGGAGATGGTCCAGAGAAGGCCGCTCAACTGGCGCAAAAAATAGCTAAACTGCGGATATTCAAGGACGAAGTTGGAAAAATGAACAGATCGATCCTGGATGTTGGCGGCTCGGCTCTGGTGGTCAGTCAGTTTACCTTGGCCGCCGATACGACGCGTGGCAACAGACCCGGCTTTTCGGACGCGGCCCCGGCAGCGGAGGGTGAGCGTCTTTTCAATGCCTTCGTCTCAAACCTCGCTGACCACGGGATTCCTGTGGAAACTGGAGCCTTCGGAGCGGACATGTCGGTTGAACTCGTCAACGATGGTCCCGTGACAATCTGGATGGAAAACTGATGAGGGGCGAAAGCGCGTCACCCGACTTTGCCGCAGGAACTCAACCAACTGAAAGGAAGTCGACCATATGACTCCAGCTGCCAATTCGCTGCGCGACATCGAAGATCTTCCTGACATGGGCATCAAAATGTCCGACGGTTGCCGATTGTCAGCGCGGATGTGGATGCCTTTGGACGCAAAAAAAGACCCTGTTCCTGCCATTCTTGAATACTTGCCCTACCGGAAACGCGACGGCACAGCGACCCGCGATGCCCTGACCCATCCGTGGTTTGCCAAGCGTGGATATGCCTGCGTCCGCGTTGACATGCGCGGCAATGGTGACAGCGAAGGGTTCATGGAAGACGAATACACCCAACAAGAGCTGGACGATGCAGTCGAGGTCATTGACTGGTTGGCACGGCAGCCATGGTGCAATGGCTCGGTAGGTATGATGGGCATCAGTTGGGGAGGGTTCAACGCCCTTCAGGTGGCAGCGATGCAGCCTGACGCCCTGAAAGCGATCATAACCTTATGCTCGACAGCGGACCGGTACGCCGACGACATACACTACAAAGGTGGCTGCCTTTTGAACGAGAACTTGGGCTGGGGCGCAACGATGTGGTCTTATTCCTCTCGTGCGCCTGACCCGGCACTACGCAAGGATTGGCGCGAGATTTGGGAAAAGAGGTTGGAAGCAGAACCATTTCTGCCGTCAGTCTGGCTGCGCCACCAAACACGTGATGACTATTGGCGGCACGGTTCCGTTTGTGAAGACTTCAACGCAATCAGTGCTGCAACTTTGGCGATTGGCGGTTGGGGCGATAGCTATAAAAACACTGTGCCGTTACTGGTCGAAAGACTAGCGGCTGTTACAAAAGGGATCGTTGGGCCTTGGGTTCACAAGTACCCTCATTTCGCAGTTCCCGAACCCAGGATTGGGTTCTTGCAGGAAGCTCTTCGATGGTGGGAACGTTGGCTCAAAGGTATCGAAACCGGCGTTGAAAATGATCCCGATTATCGGGCCTACTTAATGGATGGCGTTCGTCCGGCACGATGGTATCCCGAACGACCGGGGCGTTGGATCGCCGAGTCAAATGGCACGACTTCGCATATAACGCACTTAAAGATGACGCTTAGCAACCTTGGGCTCGACAAGACCGGTCCGCTGGACCAACGCGTTAGCTCGCCGCAACACTGTGGAATGGAAAGTGGGGAGTTCTGTGCCATTTGGCTAGGCCCCGACATGCCGGGTGATCAACGCGCTGATGATGCCCTGTCGGTTTGCTTCGATGGCCCCGGGTTGACCGAAGATCTGGACATAGTCGGCGCACCTCGGGTTCGGTTAAGTCTAAGTTCCGATAAACCGCAAGCACAGGTCGTGGTACGTCTGAATCATGTCCATCCCGACGGTGCCTCTGCCAGAATAACTTATGGTGTGCTCAATCTGACCCATCGCAATGATCATGCACGGCCCAAGGCTCTAGCGCCCGGTCAAACTTATGAAGTGACGCTTGACCTTGATCATATTGCTTATCGCGTTCCGAAAGGCCACAGCCTGCGCGTAGCCATTTCCAACGCCTATTGGCCGTTGATCTGGCCGTCGCCCGAGGTTACCGAACTTCACTTAAGTGACGGCGATATCACCATACCGGTGAGACCGACCGCCGAAACCGATGAATGGTTATTTGCCCCGGCTGAAAGCGACGCGGAGCGCAAGCTTACGACTTTGCGGACTGCGACAAATTCAAGACGTATTGAAACGGACATGAACACAGGTCTGCTTCGCCTGACAATTGAAGATGACTTCGGCCTTGCCCGAGACGACGAACACGGCCTGATCAGTGGAGGAAGCGCCAGCGAATCATGGTCGATCCATCCTGATGATCCATTATCAGCACGAGGCGAATGTACTTGGGTGCAGGAGATGGTCCGAGGGGACGTGAACCTCAGAACCCAAACCAACTGTGAAATGTGGTCAGATCGTTCCGATTTTCATCTTCGAGCCAGTATAATGGCCTACGAGAACGGCAAGGTAATCCATTCCCGCCAGATCGAAGACACGATACCGCGGGAACAAGTGTAAATCCGGCATGAAACTCGATTTACATTAAATCTTGCCCGATGAGCGGAAATGCGCAACTTTGACCCATGCGTCAATAAAAGCCCGTAAGTGGCTTGATCCAACCAATTGGGAGATTTTGGATGAACGAACAACTCACTCACATGACCAAAGAGGTGACTGCTGGTAAGCTGACACGTCGTGAATTCATGGGCAAAGCTGCGGCCTTAGGAGTTTCCGCTGCGATGGCCAGCACAATGTTCGCAAACGCCGCGCGCGCGGCTGGCCCGAAAAAGGGCGGAGATCTGAAGTTCGGCCTTCAGGGCGGTGAATCGACCAATTCTCTTGATCCAGCAACCTATGCAAGCTCAGTTCCGTTCCAGAATGGTAAACAGTTCGGTGACCAGCTGGTCGAAGTCGCGCCGGACGGAACGATTGAACCTCGGCTCGCAGAAAGCGTCGAAGGTAGCGCCGACGCCAAAGTTTGGACGTTCAAACTGCGCCAAGGGGTTGAGTTCCACAACGGCAAGACCATGACCAGCGAGGACGTGCTGAAAACAATGCAGCGCCACTCGAACGAAGATTCAAAGTCTGGTGCTCTGGGCATCATGAAGGGTATCGAGTCCATGAAAGCGGACGGTGACAACTTCCAGGTCACTCTGACCGAACCGAACGCGGATTTGCCCTATTTGATGGCCGACTACCACCTGATTGTTCAGCCAGACGGCGGCATGGACAATCCAGGTGCCGGCATCGGAACCGGTCCTTACAAGCTGGAGGTAGATGAGCCCGGTGTTCGCCACATGTACACCAAGTTTGAAAACCACTGGAACAGTGATTTTGGCAATTTCGACAGTGTCGAAGTCGTGGTCATCAACGACGCGACAGCGCGTACCGCGGCGCTGCAGTCGGGACAAGTTCACGCCATCAACCGGGTCGAACCAAAGGTGGCCGATTTGCTGGGTCGCGCGCCGAATCTGACCGTGCATTCGACCGCTGGCCGCGGCCATTATGTGT
>NZ_JBXWSJ010000008.1:0-111845 GCF_059613365.1 Ruegeria sp. BHSA163 | reverse complement strand
ACGGAGCTTTTAACGTCAAACGTGCTGAGGCGTCAGGTGCTGCCGTCGCTCGAGCATTCAGGGAACAATTCGTTTGTGGGACAGGTTGCGCACGCTGCAAGCCCCTTTGAGGCCCGAACGCCAAAGTTGGACTATGAGACGGCGTCGGAGAAGACGTTAAAGTAATTCTTTCAAGTCCGGCCAGCACCGAAGCTTGATCAGATTCCGTTAGTTCACCAACAGCTTCGACTTGGTCGGCCCGTCCTGCAGAACCATTCTGCATCAGATAACCAATCGCCAGGGCGCATGCCACAGTGCCACCCATGGTCACGTAGTTTCTTACAACAAACAATTCACCATCCCCAATAACCGGAGCGACTCTGACTCTCTTTAACAATCACGGCTTATATGTGGCCGCGCGGCGGAGTCATTGTGTCCGGAATTGGGCCGGTTTAAGTCAGGCGACCATGGCAGTGCTTAAACTTTTTTCCAGATCCGCAGGGGCATTTGTCGTTACGCGACGGATTGCCCCAAGTTGATGGATCGTCTTCAACAAATCCCGGCAAAGCATCACCCGAAGCTTCGGCCTCTGCTACTGCTTCGGCTCGATTTGTCGCCTGATCCACCGCCTGTTGTGCCTGAGCCTGTTGCGCTGCCATCTGCGCTAGCATTTCCTTCTGTTCTTCTTCGGTCAGAGGGCGAACACGCGACAATTGCTGTGTGACGGTTTCGCGCAGGCCGTCAAGCATGCCCTCGAAAAGCTGGAAGCTCTCATTCTTGTACTCATTCAGCGGATCACGCTGGGCGTAGCCGCGGAACGCAACAACCGAACGCAGGTGCTCCAACGTCAGCAGATGCTCTCGCCATTTGGTGTCAATTGTCTGCAACAGAACCTGCTTTTCGATGTTTCGCATGTTTTCCGGACCAAAGGCGACTGCCTTCTGAGCCATCATTTCGTCGGCTGCCTTGACCAAACGCTCGCGTATTTCTTCGTCGTCCACGCCTTCTTCGGCTGCCCAGTCCTGAACCGGAGCATCGATGGTCAGCTTTTCTTTAACGGCTTCGTACAGACCGTCTACATCCCATTGGTCAGCATATGTTTTTGGCGGCATAAATTCGTCGATCAGGTCTTCGATCACCTGCTCGCGCATGTCCGAAACAATATCTGACAGGTCGTCCGAGGACATAATCTCGCGCCTTTGGCTAAATATTACCTTGCGCTGATCGTTCATGACATCGTCGAACTTGAGGACGTTTTTGCGCATGTCGAAGTTTCGCCCTTCGACCTTGGACTGAGCGCGTTCCAGTGACTTGTTTACCCACGGGTGGATAATCGCCTCACCTTCTTTCATTCCCAACGTGGTCAACACCTTGTCCAGTCTTTCCGAGCCAAAGATGCGCATCAGATCGTCTTCGAGGCTCAGGTAGAAAACAGTGCGACCCGGATCGCCCTGCCGGCCGGACCGGCCACGCAGCTGGTTGTCGATGCGGCGACTTTCATGACGCTCTGAGGCCATGACGTACAGACCCCCGGCCTCCAGTACTTTTTCTTTTTCTTCAGCATGCCGCGCTTCTTCGGCAGCGCGCAGCTCGGCCGGATCAGCTTCGGGATTTTCAGCCAAGGCCTGCAAAACCTTCAACTCGACATTTCCGCCTAGTTGAATATCTGTACCTCGACCGGCCATATTCGTGGCGATGGTAACCGCACCCAAACGGCCAGCGTCTGCCACGATTTGCGCTTCTTTCTCGTGTTGACGAGCATTCAGGACGTTGTGCTCGATACCTTCTTTGGTCAACAGCTGGCTGAGCAGTTCTGACTTTTCGATGGATGTCGTACCCAATAGAACCGGTTGGCCTTTGTCGGCGGCCTTTTTGGTTTGCTGGATCATAGCGTCGTATTTTTCCGCAGCGGTGCGATAGACTTGGTCGTCGCGATCCTCGCGTGCGATTGGCTTATTCGTGGGTACTTCAACGACGCCAAGACCGTAAATCTCGGCAAACTCTTCAGCTTCGGTCAAAGCGGTCCCGGTCATGCCGCTTAGTTTTTCATAAAGGCGGAAGTAATTTTGGAACGTCACGCTTGCAAGGGTCACGTTTTCAGGTTGAATTTGAACACCTTCCTTGGCTTCGATGGCTTGGTGCAAACCTTCCGACAGACGTCGCCCTGGCATCATGCGCCCAGTGAACTCATCAATCAAAACGACATTACCATCCCGAACGATGTAGTCCTTATCTCGCACGAACAGTTTGTGCGCACGCAGTCCCTGATTGACATGGTGCACTACAGTCGTGCTTTCTGGATCGTAGAGCGAGTGACCTTCGGGAAGCAGACCTGCAGCAATCAGCTGTTGCTCGAGAAATTCGTTGCCTTCGTCCGTGAACGTCACGTTTCTGGTCTTTTCGTCCAGTGTAAAGTGTTCTTCGTTCAGGGTCGGGATCACGGCATCGATTGCAGTGTACAAGTCCGAGCGATCCTGTGAGGGGCCTGAGATAATAAGAGGTGTTCGCGCCTCGTCGATCAGGATCGAATCAACTTCGTCCACGATCGCGAAGTTGTGGTGCTTTTGGTAAACTTGGTTCAGGTCCGCCTTCATATTGTCGCGAAGGTAGTCAAATCCCAGTTCGTTGTTGGTGGCATAGGTGACGTCGCAATTATAAGCAGCCATCTTCTCGTCGTCGGGTTGGCCGGACCAAATTACACCAGTTGTCATGCCCACGGCATTGAATACGTTGCCCATCCACTCGGCATCTCGTTTGGCCAAGTATTCGTTTACCGTAACAACGTGAACACCTTTACCCGTCAACGCGTTCAGATAAGCAGGGAAAGTAGCGACCAAAGTCTTGCCTTCACCTGTTTTCATCTCGGATATGTTGCCTTGGTGCAGAAAGGCGCCGCCCATCAACTGCACATCAAATGCACGCAGGCCCAAAGCTCGCTTCGCACCCTCCCGCACATTTGCGAACGCCTCTGGCATCAGGTCATCCAGGCTTTCGCCGCCCAGCGCGCGCTTACGCAATTCTTCGGTTTTTTCCTTCAGGCCTTCATCCGACAGTTTTTCAAACTCTGGCTCCATCGCGTTGATCTTTTCGATCAGGGGGCGGGTCGCCTTGATCTTGCGGTCGTTCGGTGTTCCGAACACCTTTTTGGCGAGCGTTCCGAGTCCCAGCATGTTCACTCCAGCGGATCAAATCTTGTCTTGGTTGCGACAGGCTTGCCCACCTTGCGCGCAACCCATAGATACGGGGGGTGAAAGGCGGCCCTGTCCAAGGCTTCAAAGCGATGTAAGCGGCAGGTTCCAGAGTGTCAACGCCGCGCCCTGTCGTGGCAAGAAAATAGGATGATTCCATGCCCAAAGGCCTCACTTTTTTGCCATCGTTGGCATTTGCTGCCGTGATGGCGCTGCCGCTTGTCGCTGAAACCAAGCCAGATGCGAAAACAGTTGTGGCCCGCGTCAATGGTGACGAGATCACATTGGGTCACGTCATTGCAACGACTGCAAACCTGCCGCAGCAGTACCAGCAGTTGGAGGATGAGGTTTTATACGACTTTATTCTCGAGCAGTTGGTTCAGCAGCAACTTCTAAGCCAGCAGCAAGAGAACCTGACCCAAAGAAATGCCCTGACGTTGGAAAACGAGTCGCGATCACTGCTTGCTGTGCAAACCGTGAATGCCATCACCGAAACAGAAGTCACCGAAGAGGCAATTCAGGCCGCTTATGATGCGCGGTTCGCAGATTTTGAAGGCGACGACGAGTTTGACGCAAGCCATATCCTTGTAGAAACCGAAGATGAGGCCAAGGCAATAAAGGCTCAGCTCGAAGATGGAGCAGACTTTGCGGAAATGGCAAAAGAGAAGTCCACGGGCCCCTCTGGTCCGAATGGCGGTGCACTTGGTTGGTTCGGCAAAGGACAGATGGTTCCTGAGTTTGAATCTGCGGTCGTCGAACTGGAAAAGGGTCAAGTTTCGGAACCGGTGCAAACCCAATTTGGCTGGCACCTTGTGATTCTGAATGACCGGCGCAAATCAAAGGCACCGGAATTCGACGCTATTCGTGAAGAATTGGCTCAAACCATTCGGCAGGACGCTATCCAGGCTCGGTTGGACGAATTGACCGAACAGTCCAAAATTGAACGCCCTGAAATTGAGGGCGCCGGTCCGGAAATTATCCGTCAGTTGGACCTAATTCAGGAGTAGACCAAACGTGGCCGCGATCACCAAAGTTTCCCCGCTGGCTCCAGCGGGCTTTCCAGAATTGCCATCGATCGATGGCGTGCGATTTGCCACGGTTGAGGCTGGAGTACGCTACCGGGGTCGCACAGACGTCATGTTGGCAGTTTTGGACCCCGGCACTTCGATTGCCGGAGTTTTTACGCGTTCAGCAACCCGTGCAGCACCAGTTCTCGACTGTCAGGAAAAAATTGGCGGCGCCAACGATAAGCCGGCAGCAATTCTTGTGAACTCAGGCAACGCAAACGCGTTTACGGGTCAATACGGTCAGACTTCGGTGACGGAGTTGACACAGGCCGTCGCCAAAGCCACCGGCGTGCCAATTGAAAGGGTATTCACATCGTCGACAGGCGTCATTGGCGAGCCATTACCCCACGATAGAATTGTCTCACAGCTTGAAGCGCTTAAATCTCGGCTCAGTCGCCACGCGATTGAAGATGCCGCCCGGGCAATTATGACCACCGACACATTTCCCAAGGGGGCCAGTACAAAGGTCGAAATCGGTGGAAAAACAGTCTCTATTGCAGGGATAGCCAAGGGGTCGGGAATGATCGCGCCAGATATGGCGACGATGCTGGTATACATATTCACGGATGCGGTGGTGAAACAATCAGAGTTGCAAAGCCTGTTGAGCACTCAAACAGATCGAACTTTTAACTGTATAACCGTCGATAGTGACACGTCGACATCTGACACGTTACTGCTGTGTGCAACCGGCGCTTCCGGCGTGGACGTAACCGGGAGCGCGGAATTTGCCCAAGCGCTGGAAACCGTAATGCTGGACTTGGCTCAGCAAGTCGTCCGCGACGGAGAAGGTGCAACGAAGTTCGTGGAGGTCCGCGTTACAGGAGCCGTTTCGGACGGCGATGCCAAGGTCCACGGATCGGCAATTGCCAACTCACCGCTTGTGAAAACTGCAATAGCAGGCGAAGACCCGAATTGGGGCCGTGTTGTAATGGCGATCGGAAAATCAGGAGCGGCAGCAGACCGCGACAAGTTGAGTATTTCCTTTGGTGATATTCTGGTGGCTGAAAACGGCTGGGTCAGCCCGGGTTACCGTGAGGAAGACGCCGCAGATTATATGAAAGGTCAGGACCTGGTTATTGCCGTCGATCTTGGGCTAGGCGATGGAGCATCCACTGTTTGGACCTGTGACCTGACCCACGGCTACATCGAGATAAACGCGGATTATCGCTCGTGAAGACCATATTAGTCTCTGCAGTTGCCCTGATTGATATCGAAGGAAGGGTGTTGTTGGCGCAGCGCCCCGAAGGTAAATCCATGGCTGGCTTGTGGGAATTTCCCGGAGGCAAGATCGAACATGGCGAAACGCCGGAATCCGCGCTGATCCGCGAATTGCACGAGGAACTTGGCATCGATACTTGGGCCTCGTGCCTGGCGCCGCTCACTTTTGCCAGCCACAGTTATGATGACTTCCATCTGCTGATGCCACTCTTTGCCTGCCGCAAATGGGAAGGTATACCGCAGTCCAAGGAAGGTCAGGCACTGAAATGGGTCCGTGCGCAAGATTTACGCAATTATCCGATGCCTGCAGCAGACGTGCCATTGATTCCGATTTTGCGGGATTGGTTGTAAATTCGGGGCAACTTAGAGTCGGCTTCAGTTCGGCGCATAACAACACAACGGGCACCCTGTTACAATTCGTAAGAATTGAGAAAACATCAGGAAAAAGTTGACGCTGATCGTTCTTGTGTTCCTAATCGGGACGCAGGTGGCCGGGGTATGGTCCGGACCCGCCATTTCCGACCCTGGGAGGGGTTGGACAGGGAGGAAAAAAGATTGGCTCAGACGCTGTCGGGCGCCGAAGGGATGTATTCTCTTCCGGCGCTGCTTCATCGCAATGCGACTCAATTTGGCGATGCCCCGGCCTATCGGGAAAAAGAGTTTGGAATCTGGCAATGCTGGTCCTGGGCTGAAACAGCCAAAGAGGTTCGGTCGATTGCATTGGGTTTTCTTGAAATTGGCGTCGAAAAAGGGGACCACATTGCCGTGATCGGACGCAACCGTCCGGCACATTATTGGTCTATGGTAGCGGCGCAAATGGTGGGCGCCGTGCCAGTGCCGCTTTATCAGGAATCCGTCGCTGAAGAGATGGCTTATGTGATGGAGCACTGCGGCGCAAAGTACGTAGTATGTGGCGATCAGGAGCAGGTCGACAAAGTTATCGAGATCCAGCAAAACCTGCATCAGGTCAAACATATCCTCTACACCGACAAGCGGGGGATGCGGAAATACGACCACAGCCAGATGAATGCTTTGTCCGACATCATGGCCGAGGGAAGCGCCGGGCACGCGAGATTTGATGCCGAACTGGACAAACGTATCTCTGAAATCACTTACGACGACACTTGTGTAATGCTTTATACGTCGGGCACCACGGGCAAGCCCAAGGGCGTAGTATTGTCGAACCGGAACGTTATCGAAAGCGCTAAGAATTCGTCGGACTTTGATCACCTGAACCAGAAAGAGGATATACTTTCCTATTTACCAATGGCTTGGGTCGGGGATTTCATTTTTTCGATCGGACAGGCCTATTGGTGCGGGTTCTGCGTAAATTGCCCCGAAAGTGCCGATACGATGATGACCGATCTGCGTGAGATCGGGCCGACATATTTCTTTGCTCCGCCGCGTGTATTCGAAACTCAGCTAACAAACGTCATGATTAGGATGGAGGATGCGAGCAATCTGAAGCAGCGGATGTTCCGTTATTTTATGGCGCACGCGAAGAAAGTGGGTGGCCGTCTGCTTGACGGTGGTCAAGTAGGACTTGCCGATCGCATGAAATATGCATTGGGCAATTTGCTGGTATACGGACCGCTGAAAGACACCTTGGGATACGGTCGATTCAGGGTCGGCTATACGGCAGGCGAAGCGATCGGGCCTGAAATTTTCGACTTTTATCGCTCACTGGGAATAAATCTAAAACAGCTATACGGCCAGACCGAAGCAACTGTATTTATTACTATTCAGCCGGACGGCGAGGTCCGAGCTGACACTGTGGGTGTGCCAGCGCCGGACGTCGAACTGAAAATCGACGATACAGGTGAGATTCACTATCGCTCGCCCGGGGTGTTTGTCGAATATTTCAAGAACCCCGAGTCTACTGCATCAACAAAGGATGCTGAAGGATGGGTTGCCACAGGCGATGCCGGATTTATCGAAGAAGAATCCGGCCATCTGCGTATTATCGACCGCGCTAAAGATGTCGGCAAAATGGCTGACGGATCGATGTTTGCCCCCAAGTATGTTGAAAACAAACTAAAGTTTTATCCTGACATCCTTGAGGTCGTTCTGTTCGGCAATGGAAAAGACCGTTGCGTAGCTTTTGTCAATATTGACCTGACGGCCGTGAGCAATTGGGCGGAACGGAACAACGTAGCTTATGCCTCCTATCAGGAATTAACCGGCCACCCCCGAGTATTAGAGACCATACGCAGCCATGTTAAAGAAGTGAACAAGTCAGTTGCAGCAGACGAGATGCTATCGGGCTGTCAGGTGCACCGCTTTGTGGTTCTGCACAAAGAACTGGATGCCGATGATGGCGAAATGACCAGAACCCGAAAAGTGCGCCGCCGCTTTGTCGAAGAAAAGTTTCAGGACATCATAGATGCGCTCTATGACGGTTCAAAAACCGTATCTACGACCACTGAAGTCACATACGAAGACGGTCGCAAGGGTTCGATCAGTGCAACCTTAGAAATTGTCGATGCGCCAGTTGTAAAGTCTACTGAACACAGGGTGGCCGCAGAATGATTGCCCACAGTGCGCCGCCTCATTCGGTTTCCCGTTTTTGCGTAAGTCAAGGAGCCACGGATGCTGGATAACTCCGAAGGATATATCACCGAAGATGGCCGAAAGATCGGTGGCGTGGTGATGGAGATGAAAAACATCACCCTGCGTTTTGGTGGAGTGGTGGCGATCAAGGATATTTCGTTTGATATCCGCGAAGGCGAAATCCGCGCCATCATTGGCCCCAACGGAGCCGGCAAGTCTTCGATGTTGAACGTGATCTCGGGGTTTTACTTACCGCAAGAAGGTGAGGTTTGGTTTCATGGCGCAAAGCGCCCCCAGATGCGCCCTTACGAGGTTGCGCGGCAAGGCATCGCTCGAACGTTCCAGAACATTGCATTGTTCGAAGGAATGAGCGTGTTGGATAATGTGATGACGGGACGCCTTAACTACATGAAAACAAATATCTTCCAGCAGGCATTGTGGAAGGGAAAGGCCGAGGCAGAAGAAGTCGAAAATCGTGAAGCGGTCGAAAAAATTATCGACTTTCTCGAAATTCAGCACATTCGCAAAACGCCAGTTTCGCGGCTGCCTTATGGCTTGAAAAAGCGTGTGGAACTGGCCCGTGCTTTGGCGGCCGAGCCAAAGCTGTTGTTATTGGACGAGCCGATGGCTGGAATGAATGTTGAAGAGAAAGAGGACATGAGCCGTTTTGTCCTCGATGTGAATGATGAATTCGGCACCACCATTGCTTTGATCGAACATGACATGGGCGTTGTGATGGACCTGAGCGACCGTGTGGTCGTGATGGATTACGGGCGCAAAATTGGTGACGGCACACCTGATGAGGTGCGCAACAACCAAGAAGTTATCGACGCCTATTTGGGAGTCAGCCATGACTAATTTCCGGTCTGACATTTGGGGGGGTAATAATGCCTGAGCAACTGGTATTTGCGATGGAGGTCATCCTCAACGGTTTGATGGCCGGTGTACTGTATGCGCTGGTCGCGCTAGGCTTTGTTCTGATCTACAAAGCGTCAGGAATTTTCAATTATGCGCAAGGTGTTATGGCCTTGTTTGCAGCTATGACACTGGTGGGCATAATGAACGGTCAGGTGCCGTTTGCACATCTGATCAACGCCGTTTTTGGAACACATATTCATAAGTTTGGCTGGAATATACCGGCGTTCGTGGCCATCCTTTTGACTATGGCCGTCATGGTCTTTCTGGCATGGGCGGTGCAAAGGTTCGTAATGCGGCATCTGGTCGGCCAGGAACCTATTATCCTGTTTATGGCCACGATAGGATTGGCCTACTTCCTGGAGGGTGTTGCGGATCTGATGTGGGGGTCCGAGATCAAGACACTGGATGTTGGTTTGCCGCAAGGCATCAACCTGTGGATTGACGAGGCAACGTTCAACATATTCGGGTACGGCTTCTTCATCGATAATCTGGATATTGTGGCCACGGTCATCGCAGCTTTGTTGGTGGCAGCTCTGGTTGCATTCAGCCAGTATACCAAACAGGGCCGGGCGATGCGTGCGGTTGCGGACGATCACCAAGCTGCGTTGTCAGTCGGAATTTCGCTGAATTTCATATGGGTGATGGTGTGGTCAGTCGCCGGTTTTGTCGCGCTGGTCGCGGGCATAATGTGGGGAACCAAGTCCGGAGTGCAGTTTTCATTATCGCTGATCGCTCTTAAGGCATTGCCAGTCCTCATGCTGGGTGGGTTCACATCGATCCCGGGCGCGATTGTGGGCGGGTTGATCATTGGGGTCGGCGAGAAGCTGTTCGAGTTTACCATAGGTCCCATGGTTGGCGGTGCCACGGAGAATTGGTTTGCCTACGTCTTGGCCCTGATCTTTCTTGTGTTCCGGCCACAAGGTCTGTTCGGCGAGAAAATCATCGAGAGGGTGTAGCGATGCAAAAGCTGATCGCCATCGTCAATGTCATTGCTTGGGCTGGCTTCTGGGCATTTGGTTATATCGCTGTCACCTCTGACAGTCTTAGTCAAAGCCAGATGGTTGTCGCCGCCTTGCTCGCATTTGCCGGGCTGGTCACAGGAGTTCTGGCTTACATGAAACTAGTGCGCGCCTCAGAATCGAGCGGATATGCAAAAAGGTCCAATCAATTGGACGCCGCCACTCGAAACCGGGCACAAGAAGAATGGGGAAAGTAAGACATGTTCTATCGTGAAGCAGGGGACTTCAAAGTCTCCTACGTTGATGACAGCCAGACTTTCCCAATCAAGTTTGACAGATATCGGTATTACTTTGTTTTAGCGGTGGCGTTCGGCATTATTCCATTTGTCATCAATGATTATTGGGCAAACGCCCTTCTGCTGCCATTCCTGATCTATGCGATCGCCGCAATTGGGTTGAATATTCTGGTTGGATATTGCGGGCAAGTCAGCCTTGGTACAGGCGGATTTATGGCGGTCGGTGCATACGCCTGTTACAAACTGATGACTGCCTTTCCCGATGTCAGCATGTTCATTCACGTTTTGCTAGCGGGCGGCATCACAGCTCTTGTCGGCGTGTTATTCGGGTTGCCTTCGCTGCGAATAAAAGGTTTTTACTTGGCCGTTGCCACGCTTGCAGCCCAGTTTTTTCTGGTCTGGCTTTTTAACCGAGTGCCGTGGTTCTACAACTACTCTGCATCAGGCCAGATCAACGCACCTGAACGCGATGTATTCGGCATTATCATCACGGGGCCAAACGCTCCGGCGTGGGCGACGTATCTGTTCTGCCTGATCTTCCTGACTGTTTGCGCCATTATTGCTCGCAACCTTACACGCGGCACAACCGGGCGCACGTGGATGGCAATCCGCGATATGGATATCGCCGCCGAGATAATCGGAGTTAACCCTCTAAAAGCGAAACTTACCGCGTTTGCAGTCAGCTCGTTCTTTGTAGGAGTATCCGGTGCACTGTTTTTTGCGGTATATCTCGGCGCTGTCGAAGTTGGCGAAGTGTTCGGCATTCAGAAATCATTTCTGGTGTTGTTCATGGTCATTATCGGCGGGTTAGGCTCGATTTTCGGATCCTTTGCGGGCGCTGCATTCCTAGTGCTGTTACCGGTGGTTCTAAAAGTTGTCGGAGCCGATTGGTTGGGTTGGCCGACAGATATCGTTGCCCACCTGCAATTGGTGATCGTAGGTGCGTTGATCATCATTTTCCTGATCCTTGAGCCACACGGCTTGGCGCAGCTTTGGCGCGTCGCGAAAGAGAAACTCAGACTATGGCCGTTCCCGCACTGAGCGGGGCTGGCCCAAAGAAAAGACGGGCATTAAGCCCGGACCAACATCGGATCAAAAAAGGGAGGAAACACCCGATGAAAAAGAAACTGGCAACCATTGCGCTGGGCGCACTGATGGCCGCGGGCCCGGCTATGGCCGATCTTGTGTTCCCATCGCTTAGCTATAGGACCGGACCGTACGCAGCGGGCGGCATTCCATTTGCCGATGGCTATGCTGACTATTTCACGCTGTTGAACGAACGTGACGGCGGAATTGGCGGTATTCCAGCCAAGGTGATTGAATGTGAAACAGGCTACAACACCGAGAAAGGTGTTGAATGCTATGAATCGACCAAGGGCGAAGGCGCGCTTGTGTACCAGCCGTTGTCGACCGGGATTACTTATCAGCTGATCCCGAAAACAATGGCAGACGGAATTCCGATGCACACGATGGGGTACGGCAGAACGTCGGCAAAGAACGGCGACGTGTTCAGCCATACGTTTAACTATCCGGCTAACTATTGGGATGGTGCCTCGGGCGCGATAAATTACCTGCTGGATGAAAACGGCGGCGACCTGAATGGCAAGAAGATTGCTTTGGTCTATCACAACTCGGCATACGGAAAAGAACCAATCCGTACCCTCGAGGAGCTATCGAAAAAGCATGGCTTTGAATTGGTAGCATTGCCGGTCGACCACCCAGGTCAGGAACAGAAGTCGCAGTGGCTTCAGATTCGTCGGGATCGTCCCGATTATGTCCTGATGTGGGGTTGGGGCGTCATGAACCAGGTTGCCGTACAGGAAGCCGCCAACATCCGGTTCCCAATGGAGAACTTCATTGGCATCTGGTGGTCAGGCTCTGAGAACGACGTACTGCCTGCAGGTGAGGCAGCAAATGGCTACAAGGCGCTTACATTCCACAACGTTGGTGCGGACTATCCGCTTTATGACGACTTGAAAAAGTACGTCGTTGATGCGGGCAAAGCGGCTGGCGCTGGCGATCAAGTCGGAACCGTTCTCTATAACCGTGGTCTCTATGCGGCGATGTTGGCAGCCGAAGCCGCCAAAAAGGCGCAAGAGATTTCTGGTAATGCAGACATCACCCCTGCCGACATGCGCGATGGCATGGAGGCATTGGAAATGACCGAAGCGAAGATGGCGGAACTTGGCATGCCGAATTTTGGCCCGACCTTTGCGGTGTCATGTGACAACCATGGTGGTGACGCCCTGGTGGGTGTGACCCAATGGGATGCGGCCAACAAAACATGGTCTCTGATTTCCGAATTCAAGGCAACGGACGGCGATGTAATTGGCCCGCTGATTGATGCGGACTCTGGCGCCTATGCCTCGGAAAACAACATCGCATCGCGCTGCAACTAAAGTGAAAAGCGAACCGGGACGGCAGATTGCTGCCGTCCTGAACACCCACGTCCACTAGTGGACAGGCATGAGGACACGCTGATGCTGGATGCGGCACAAAGCAATGACGTTCAGACGGAAACCCTGCTTGAGGTCAACAACATCGAGGTGATCTACAATCACGTTATCCTTGTGCTGAAGGGCGTGAGCCTGACTGTGCCGAAAGGTGGGATCACCGCTTTGTTGGGTGGCAACGGTGCTGGCAAGACAACAACCCTAAAAGCGGTTTCGAATTTGCTGCATTCAGAGCGAGGCGAAGTTACAAAGGGCACAATCGAGTATCGCGGCCAGAGCATTCACGAAAGCGACCCGGCTGATCTGGTTGAGAAAGGCGTTATTCAGGTTATGGAGGGTCGCCACTGCTTCGAGCACCTGACCGTCGAAGAAAATCTGCTAACCGGGGCCTACACGCGGAAGGATGGCAATACGGCTATTCAGCAAGACCTTGAATTAGTTTACAAATATTTCCCCAGGTTGCAGGAGCGCCGCCGTTCTCAGGCTGGTTATACGTCAGGTGGCGAGCAACAGATGCTCGCGATGGGACGCGCGCTGATGTCCCGTCCGGAAACGATTTTGTTGGACGAGCCTTCTATGGGACTGGCGCCGCAGTTGGTCGAAGAGATTTTCGGTATTGTGAAGGATTTGAACGAACAAGAAGGCGTTTCATTCCTACTGGCCGAGCAAAATACCAATGTCGCCCTGCGGTTTGCGCACTATGGGTACATTCTGGAGTCTGGCCGCGTCGTGATGGATGGTCCTGCGGCTGAACTGCGTGAGAACCCGGACGTAAAAGAATTCTATCTCGGCATGTCCGAAGAAGGCCGCAAAAGTTTTCGTGACGTGCGCTCATACCGCCGCCGCAAGAGGTGGTTGTAAGCGGATGGAGGAGTAGGTGATGACGAAGTTTTACGATGCCCTCGAAACCCGCTCGGCAGATCAGCGTGCTGCCGAACAAACGCGAGCATTGCGTGCTCAGATTGAAAAGGCCAAAACTGCGTCAGGGTATGCTGCGTATCTGGCAGATGTGGAACCGGAATCCATTTCTTCGATGGATTATTTGGTGAATATTCCCGTTCTTAGAAAGTCTGACTTAGTACGCGCTCAGGCGGATCATCCACCATTTGGCGGATTCACGTTAAAGCCGGCGGCACGATTCCATCACATCTTTCAGTCGCCGGGTCCGATCTATGAACCCGGAAGTACGGATCACGATTGGTGGCGGATGGGGCGGTTTGTCCATGCTGCCGGAGTCGGGCCCGAAGATATTGTTCAAAATTGCTTTGGTTATCACTTGACCCCCGCAGGAATGATTTTTGAAAACGGCGCCCGTGCGGTAGGGGCGGCAGTGCTTCCGGCCGGAACAGGGCAGACCGAATTGCAGGTCACTGCGGCACGTGATGTGGGATGCACAGCTTATGCCGGCACTCCGGATTATCTTAAAGTAATCTTGGACAAGGCCGAAGAAATGGGCGTTTTGCTAAATTTCAAGAAAGCCGTTGTTGGAGGCGGGGCTCTGTTCCCTTCTTTGCGGCAGGAATATGCGGATCGCGGGATCGCCTGTCTTCAATGTTATGCAACTGCGGATCTTGGCAACATCGCGTATGAAAGTCCCGCGATGGAGGGGATGATCATTGATGAACATGTGATCGTCGAGATCGTGACCCCGGGAACGGGAACTCCGGTGGAGCATGGGGATGTGGGCGAAGTGGTCGTCACCTCGTTGAACCCTGATTATCCACTCATACGTTTTGCGACAGGAGATTTGTCTGCAGTACTGCCAGGCGTGTCACCGTGTGGGCGAACCAACATGCGTATTAAGGGTTGGATGGGCCGCGCAGACCAAACCACAAAGATTAAGGGTATGTTTGTGCGCCCCGAACAGGTGGCCGCATTGGTCGATAAACATTCGGAAATCGTCAAGGCGCGCGTCATCGCGGCTCGTCACGGAGAGATGGATACTTTGACCGTGCAGATCGAAAGCCCCGGTGGCGACGACTCGGCCTACGCAAAAACCGTTGTTGAGGTACTAAAACTAAAGGGAGCCATAGAAGTTGTCGCGCCAGGCTCGCTGCCTAAGGATGGGTTGGTAATCGAAGATCAGCGGGTCTACGAATAACTGGGTGAACAACAAAAGCGTCAAAGAAACTTTGACGCGCCTACTGGTGTTTCCGAGCGTTTTAGTCGATTAAAGACAAATCGTTGGGATTGTCGATCAAAAGCCTGGTAAATGGCCAAAATCGAATTTGCAGAACACGGAACCCGCAATCGCGGAGCGCTGGGCACACGATTTGTCGGGTGCATTGCTTACACCGTGGCGGCAGCCTGTCTTTTACCAATGTTGGCTGTTGTCGTGGCGGCGGTCACTGGCGGCACGGATACAATCGCACATTTGCTGTCAACAGTTCTGCCGGAATACGTCCTGACCACTGCGATTTTGGTTTTATTGGTGTCGGCAGGCACGTTTTCCGTTGGGGTTGGTGCTGCCTGGTTGGTGACCATGACGCGTTTTCCGGGGGTTAGATTTTTGGAAATAGCGCTGGTCCTTCCGCTTGCATTTCCAGCTTACGTATTAGCCTACGCCTACACGTTTATTCTGGATCATCCCGGCATTGTACAGTCCACCTTGCGGCAAGTAATGGACTGGGGTCCCCGGGATTACTGGTTTCCTGAAATTCGATCCATTGAAGGTGCAGCAGTAATGCTGATCCTTGTGTTGTATCCTTATGTCTACCTTTTGGCTCGAGCGGCTTTTCTTCAACAAAGCGCTACCGCATTTTTAGCCGCGAGAGCACTGGGAAACAGCGCATGGGCGGCTTTTTGGCGTGTATCATTGCCCATGGCGCGTCCAGCTATAGCAGGCGGTGTGCTTTTGGCGGTGATGGAGACAATCGCAGATTTCGGCACTGTTGCGTATTTTGGCGTTCAGACCTTTGCGACGGGTATTTACACAAGCTGGTTCTCGATGGCTGATCGTGCAGCGGCGGCTCAACTGGCGTCTTGCCTCCTGGTTTTTGCCTTGGTAATGGCAGTGGCCGAACGGACTCAACGTGGCAAGGCAAAATACTATCAAACCGGCAAGCGTCACGCGGGAATGGGTGCGGCACAGCTGAATGGCTGGCAATCAGTCGCCGCGTTCACGTTGTGCAGCATACCAGTGTTGTTGGGGTTTTTGTTGCCCGTTTTCATTCTGGTGCAAATGGGTATGGATTCCGAGCAGGATTTGTTTTCCCGGCGCTATCTGGGTTTTATCCGTAACTCGCTGTTGTTGGCGGGAACAGCGGCGCTGGTCACGGTTTGCGCCGCAATCGGCGTTGGTTTCTTTCAACGCCTTAGACCGGGGCGCGGGTCGAATATGGCGGCTTATATGGCCAGATTGGGCTACGCAGTGCCCGGAGGCGTTATCGCCGTAGGGCTGATGGTGCCTTTCGCCATGTTCGACAATACTTTGGACGCTTGGATGCGCCAAAATTTCGGAATATCGACAGGATTGTTGGTCACAGGATCAATTTGGCTGTTGATAGCGGCATACATGGTTCGATTTCTCGCTGCGGCCCTCAGCGCGTATGAAGGCGGGTTAAGCACTGTTCACAGCAACATGGATGCGGCGGCTCGGTCATTGGGGCAAACGCCTCTGGGCACATTGCGCCGGGTTCATCTGCCAATTCTGACACCATCGCTGCTGACTGCGTTATTGATTGTTTTCGTTGATGTAATGAAAGAACTGCCAGCGACACTGATCATGCGACCGTTCAACTTTGACACACTTGCGGTTCAGGCCTATCGGCTGGCTTCGGACGAACGGTTGGAGGGCGCAGCGGTTCCGTCACTGGTCATATTGGCAGTAGGGTTGTTACCAGTAATTCTGATCTGTCGTCAGGTTGGCCGACGGTAACAGGTGGAAATGAAAATGCGCAATCTAAGAGCGGTAGGCTTGATTCTATTTGGATTTCCGGCGAGGCTTGGGTCATGAACATGCAGCCTCCCAGCCGGTTTCCCTCACGTCCGGCGCAGATGCCGGTTTCCTTTGACCGGCGTGAGATGTCTCAGATTCTGTCCGTATATGGCCGGATGGTCGCCGCCGGGGAATGGCGCGACTATGGAATATCCAACCTGCGCGATGTGGCGATATTCTCCATATTCCGAAGAACAGCAGAACACCCGATCTACCGTGTGGAAAAGCACCCGGGATTGCGTTTGCGTCAAGGGATGTATTCCGTGGTCGGAATGGATGGTCGTATCCTGAAACGAGGGCAAGATCTGCGAACAGTTCTTAGGGTTCTGGAGCGAAAATTAATCCGGGCTGTAGACCCTGATTAAAGCCTAATGTGCGACGTAATGGCTCCGTCTCCCTGTTTCTCGATACGATAGATCGCTTTGTCCATCGGCTCATATGCCACAGCCATGTGGTAGGCGTTTGCGTGTAGCAGCAAATTCTCGCCCGCGACCCAGGCAACGTGACCTTTCCAGAACAACAAGTCGCCGCGTTCGGCCAGTGTGCCCCTAGGCAAGGTTTTGCCCAGCTGACGTTCTTGATCGCTGCTATCGCCGGGGCAAGCTGTTCCGCAAGCCAGTAGCCCGGCTTGTACCAGACCTGAGCAATCCAGACCGAACCGGCTGTTGCCGCCCCAAAGATAAGGTGTGCCAAGAAACTGCTCAGACACTGCGACAGGATCGGTCAAACGGGAAAAAGTTGGAATGGCATGCACCTGGGGTACATACCCCAACTCGGTTTCCAGAAAGCCATGTTGTTCAGACAATGCTCTTATCCTGCTGCCATGACTCAACGACAGAATATCGGCGCTTTTCATGTCTGGTTGGGTATACACATGAGTTGCCGGAGCAAGTATCCAATGTGTCTCGGGGCTAAGTTCTCCCAGTTGACCAGAGGCAACCCACCCGCGGTAGCCATCCTTGTCCGAGATCACCAAACTCCACTCGTCAGCGACATCGGACACTGTGACGGTGTCGCCAAATAACAGTTGCCGGTCCCGCTGACCCTTGGGCTCCCGAAGAAGATCAACTACAGGGTTTACTACGCGTCGTTGGCTCATAAACCCAAAACCTCCGGCAGCGCGGCGAGTATTGCGCGAGGCCCCTGCCCCAATCCACCTTTGCTGCGACCCGGTTCCTTCGTGCGTTGCCAGGAATAGATGTCAAAATGAAGGTAACGGCATTCGTCGACAAATCGACGAAGGAACAAAGCTGCGGTTATCGAACCTGCAAAACCGCCCGATGGTGCATTATCCAAATCCGCGATCCCAGGTTCGATCATGGCCTCATATGGAGTGTGAAGCGGAAGCCTCCAGACTGGATCAGCGGTGGCTTGTCCTTTCTGCTGCACTATTTCCGCAACTTTATCGTCGTTGGAATAGAAAGGGGCGATATCTGGTCCGACGGCAACGCGAGCGGCCCCGGTCAAAGTGGCCATCGAGATAACAAGGTCAGGGTGTTCCTCAGCAGCAAAAGCAAGAGAGTCGGCCAGCACCAGCCGACCTTCGGCGTCAGTATTGTTAATCTCAACTGTCAAACCGTTTCTTGCCGTCAGAATATCCCCGGGTCTGAAGGCGTTGCCGGCCACAGCATTCTCAACCGCAGGAATCAGAACGCGTAGTTGTAGGGGCAGTTCCAAAGCCATGATCATGCGCGCCAAGCCCAACACGTTTGCGGCCCCACCCATATCTTTTTTCATTAACCCCATGGCAGAAGCTGGTTTTAAGTCCAGTCCACCGGTATCAAAACAGACGCCTTTGCCAACCAAAGTCAGTTTGGGCCCTTTGTGTCCCCAGTTCACCTCAATCAATCGCGGAGCTTGTTCTGCGGCACGGCCAACGGCGTGAATCATTGGAAAGTTGTCCCTTAACAGGGCTTCTCCGAGGACCACTTTGCACGAGGAGTCAAATTCTTGCGCCAATGCCTCGGCCGCAGACTGCAGCTGTTCGGGGCCCATGTCGGATGCAGGTGTGTTGACCAGATCGCGGGTCAAAGCCTCGGAATTGGCCAATGTTTCAATCCGAGTAACATCCACGCCTTCGGGTGCAGTCAGCCTTGCTTTGCTTGACGATTGGTCAGCGTACTTGTCAAAGCTGTAGGCTGTCATCAGCCAGCCCAAACATTCGTTTTCCAGAATGGCATCCGGCAGCTCTGATGAGATTCGGTACGAGCCTTTTGGCAAAGCTTCAGCTGCGGCAGCCAACGGAAATCGTTTACGTGCACGTTTTTCTGCGCTACCGAATCCTGCAACGGCTTTGGCCGGTGAACCGTCCGGCTCCGGCAACAAAATGACTTGCCCTAAAGCACCGGTGAATCCGTTTGCCGTGACCCATGCGGCAACCTGAGTTGGCTGTTCCTGCAACCATGCTTCAAGATCAGGTTGTGCCACGACTTCAAGAGCAATGGTGGACTCGTCGGGTGCTGCAAAGGACAAAGGCATAGGCTTCTCGGGGCTGTTGTGTTCGCGCCAAGATTATCCGCCAAAGTCCTGCCTGCAACCCCCGGTCAGACTGTCAGGTCCTTTTGGTCCCAAACGGCAGTCAAGGAGCGTTCACCTACCCTAATCAATCGTCTCAGTGTCGCTCCCGTAGCGACGGCGTCACCAGCATCTATTGTGTGGGACACGTCTTCTGCCACGCGGGCAAGTGCTGTCATCCCAACCTGATCCGAAATACCGACAAGCGACCGAACGCATTTGCGCAGATTGGCCCAATTCCGCTGACGCCAGTGTTGTTCGCAATTGGAAATGCGTAAGGCCAGTTCCTCGATCGTGCGACTCAGCACGTCTGTAGCATTCGCATCACCCAATTGCCGGTACAGAACGTTCAAGCGGTCCGGATCCAGGCGCACGGATTCCTTTTGTTCTAGTGTGATAATATTGTTCACCACATTCACCCCAATTGTTGCGCCCCCACGGCGCCGGTCAAAAATTGCGTCCAATCCTTGCTAAATCGTTGCACTGCAGGAAGATTATGTTTCGAATTTTTTGAGAATTTGTACGAGCTGCTTTCTTTACCTGGGAGAGTTCAAAGGTGGATTGCGCACAGCCTTTGCTGGAAACGCTTGAATTTCTACCAGGGTCGCCAAGGTCATTTCTGCCCATTTGTGTCGGGTTAGAGCCTTTTTTCTTCTTCATGCAATAGTTGGAAATCTTGTATTGAGCTGTGCGTATCTGATGTCTGATATCGCGAGTTGTCTGTATAACGTCCCCAACCAATTTCTATTAAGGAGCGTGACATGCGATTCATAAAACGTATTCTCTTAACTTTGCTTGTCCTCATTTTGGCTCTTGTTGGCGTCTCTTATTTGTTGCCGAGTAAGGCGGAAGTTTCCCGCAGTATCACTATCAACGCTCCCGCCAGTGCAATCTTTCCTTATGTAAATTCCATGCAACAGACCGAAAAATGGTCGCCATGGTTGTCCCGCGACCCGCAGACCGAGTTGTCATACAGCGGTCCCGAGGCTGGGGTGGGCAATACTTTGTTATGGAGCTCTGACCATCCGCAAGTTGGCAGTGGATCGCAGGAGATCATCGAGAGCATCCCAGATCAATCCGTTAAGACGGCTTTGAATTTTGGGCCGATGGGGACTGCTTCGGCCTCGTTTCAATTGAAACCTGAGGGAAATCAAACGCAAGTAACTTGGGGATTCGAATCTGAATTGGGATTGAACCCTATGTCGCGTTGGATGGGGCTGATGATGGATAATTGGGTTGGTGGCGATTATGAAAGGGGTCTAGTGAATTTGAAAACTCTGGTTGAACAGCAGGCCTGAAAATCGACGGTGTCCAAGTATTTGATGGTCTGAAAACAAGGTCGACTGAGCAGACCAAATGATCTAACACCTTTCAGATAATGGCGAAAACTCAGGGCATTTTGCCCGAATGGCAGGGGAAGTAATCTGATGGCAATCACCGAGAGCGAGATAGCTGAGGCTCGGGTAGCTTGGGGCAAAGCACTAGTGGCAATCGCCAAGGCTTACAAGGTCGAGGGTATAGATGGCGCGCGGTTGATTGCGGAAAAGACACTGGATTCTGCTTATGGCTATAACCTTGGACCGGTTCTGTTCAAACCGACTATGGCAAGCGGCAAGCAAACATTTCGCCCAACCAGAAAGGGCGCGTTGTCTTATTTCGTTGGTCATGATGCAGAATACCCTTTGGACAGTGGCTTTGGCTTAAAAGGTTGGCGAACGGTTACATCAGAGACATCTGCAACTTTCATCGAAGGCGATGTTGCGATGTGGATGGGTTGGGTATTGATGACGGACAAAGATGGCAATGAAACCAAGGTGGATAAAAGTTGGGGTTACAAAAAAGATGCCAACGGAACGCTGCGCATCATATTGCATCATTCGTCTTTGCCATACCAACCATGATGGTCATCAAAGTGGGATCGCTTGAGGCCCTTAGGTAATATTCAATTTTTGCACACGGCCTTTCGTGAACCCGCTCATCGTCAAGTGACACAAAAAACCCCGCCATGTGCTGGCGGGGTTCTTTATCAGTCAACGCATGAATGGATGTTCAAATCAGCCTTTTTTCAGAACCTCACGACCCAACAACTCAGCGATCTGAACTGCGTTCAATGCGGCGCCTTTGCGCAGGTTGTCAGAAACACACCATAAATTCAGGCCATTCTCCACAGTCGAATCCTGCCGAATACGACTGATGAAAGTCGCAAAATCTCCTGCGCACTCTACCGGTGACACGTATCCACCGGCTTCGCGCTTGTCGATTACCATGATTCCCGGAGCTTCGCGTAAGATGTCGCGTGCTTCATCTTCGTCCAGAAATTCTTCGAACTCGATATTTACTGCCTCGGAGTGGCCAACAAAGACCGGTACACGCACACAGGTCGCGGTGACTTTGATCGAAGGGTCGACGATCTTCTTTGTTTCAACGACCATCTTCCACTCTTCCTTGGTCGAGCCGTCTTCCATGAAGACGTCGATTTGCGGAATGACGTTAAACGCGATCTGTTTCTGAAACTTTTTAGGTTCAACTTCGGTTGTAGGGTTATAGATGGCCTTGGTCTGATCCCACAGTTCATCCATCCCTTCTTTGCCAGCGCCAGATACAGACTGGTAGGTTGAAACAACAACGCGCTTGATCTTGGCGCGGTCGTGCAATGGCTTAAGCGCCACAACCATCTGTGCGGTCGAGCAATTGGGGTTAGCGATTATATTCTTGTTCTTGTAATCGTGGATCGCTTGCGGGTTGCACTCTGGCACAATCAACGGGATATCCGGATCGTACCGGTAAAGCGAAGAGTTATCTATAACCACGCAGCCTGCATCGGCCGCTTTGGGGGCATAAATCTTGGTCGCCTCAGATCCCACAGCGAATAAAGCAATATCCCAACCTGCAAAGTCGAACGTATCCAGGTCCTTGGTCGTGAGCGTTTTGTCGCCAAAGCTGACCTCAGTACCCAAGGAACGACGGCTAGCCAGTGCGGCAATTTCATCGATGGGGAACTGGCGTTCATCCAGTATGTTCAGCATTTCGCGGCCCACGTTACCCGTGGCGCCGACGACAACGACGCGATAGCCCATTTCATGTCTCCAAAGTTAAGGACGCGCGTTCATAGCTGCGTTGCAGAAAAGAAAAAAGGCCAATTGCACAGGAATTCCGCGCAAATCACCGATTTGACGTGATTGTGGCCGTTACGGTGCGTCCAGCAGAGCGCGATAGACCCGGACGATTGCTTGCGCCTCGTCCTCGATTCGAAAGTATTGTTCGACATGGGCGCGGGCAGCGTTTCCTGTTTCGGATAGTTTTTCAGGATCGCTGAGCATGTCATGCAGGGCGTCGGCCAACGCCCGTACGTTGTCTTTTTCCACCAGCCGACCAGTCACCCCATTTTTAATCTGAGCACTAAAGGCGCCTACACCGTCGCTAGCTATTACCGGCACGCCCGAAGCCATCGCCTCCAATGGTGTCAGACCAAACCCTTCGTGGCGCGCTGGGGCGACAAACAAGTCAAGAGCGCGGTACATTTCAACGATTTCTTCCCACGGACGCTCTCCAAGAAAATGCAGCCGGTCGGACAACCCGGCTGCGGCAACTTTTTCTTCTAGTTCCTTTTGGAAACCTTCAAATTCTTTGGTTGCACGTCCGGTGAACACGATCTGGGCGTCGGGATGCCTGGGAAGAACCTCGATTGCGGCATCTACCAGCAGATCGACGCCTTTCTGCGGCCGAATTCGGCCAAAGCATCCAATGAGAGTGCCATTAGGTAACCCAACCGAAGCACGAAGTAACTGTTTGTCACTTGTTGGATGGAATAATTCAGTGTTCACGCCGTGCATTATCACGGTAGCAGGGTATTTCAGAAAGGATGCCGCCTGAGGTGTCGTTGCAATCAGCCCATCCATCCTGGAAATCAGCCACTTGGTAAACCGGGAATGGTCGCGTTGTGCGGCTGAAGTGAACAAAAGCCTAAAGTTACACCGCAAGATCGACTTTAACACTAGCCCCATCAGCATCTCGGTGTTTCGTCGCGCATGCCAAACCCGACGGATTTTTCGCGAAAGAAATGGTAATTTCCAGAGCCTAATATGGGGAATATCAGACGGAAGCCCGGGTCCGGTCGCGCGAATTCCAATCATTTTTTGCTGAATCGGAAGCAGTCGAACAACGGTTGTGGTTACGCCAGAAAGACTGTGTTTCAGATTGGGGGCTATTACTTCGATTTCCTGCACGGGCTGTCTCCGATCCGTCAGTCCACGCTGTCCCGGCTGAATAGGTAGATCAGACAGCCAAAAACAAGGGCAACTGCAAAAAACGCAAAGATCGCAGTGTATGGTGCCGTTGGACTAATATTGACATTGGCCGCGTGAATGCGCCCGGTCGCAAATTGCGCTAACCCAACTCCGCCAATGCCAAACAGGTTTAGCAGTGTCACACCGCGGCCAACTAGATGCGCCGGAATGAATGCACGCCCATGTGCCATGATGACCGGAAAACTGGCCCCCAGAAATCCTATGACGGCCAATAACAGAGCCGAGAACCACACGGAATCTTCGATCCAAAGGCACAAAAACGCCAGAGCACCCGCGCCCAGGGCGTTTCCACCAAAGATTACCCATTTGCGGGTTTTCAAGATTCGATCCAAGGGACCGTAAGCGAAGGTTCCCGCGATCATCGCGGCACCCATGATCAATGTAACTTGACCGATTTGTGTGGTACTTAGCCCAAAAACATCCCGCAGGTAAGGCCCAGCCCAAAGTCCGCGTAAGGCGGCAGATGGCGCATAGGCTACAAGCATCAGTGGCAGGATCGTCCATAAAGCAGGGTTTTTCAAAAGGCTTAGCACAGTACCTTTATGTTCTGTCTCTACCCTCTTGGGGTCGGTTACAGAGACCCAGATTCCCATCGCCACAACGGTGGAGACGAATGCCAAACCGCCCAGAGTAGCGCGCCAGCCCATTAGCTCAACAGCCAGCGCTGTTGGATAGGACGCGACCAGATTTCCGATCGAGCCAACACCCAACATAACTGCGGCGAGGGTCGCAAACTTTGCAGGCGGAAACTCTCGGGCGAATATGAAATAAGAAGCCATCAGCACCGGTGAACATCCAACGCCGATCAGTCCCATCGCCACAGACACATGCATTGGCGTTGTGGCGACCGCAAACAATGCTGCTCCGCCTCCACCGCCAAGCAACAACAAGATCGATGCGGTTTTGCGGGGTCCGATACGGTCCAGTGCCCAACCAACCGGGATTTGCATGGCGGCAAATATCAAAAACCAAAGACCCGAGGCAAACGCCAAGTCCTCTGGCGACGCACCAATATCGCGTCCCAAGTCGGTGGTCAGAACCGCCAGAAATGCCCTGAAGAACTGGCTGAGGACGTAAGCCAGACACAAAATGATCAAACCTGCCTGCATCCAGTCCTCCTTATCCGAATGCTTGGCATGTCACGCTGCCGTGCACAAGCTCATGCGATATGATTCAGGTTTGGGAAACCGATAAGGATCACGCTATCTTCAACGAGAATTACTTTTTGCGGATCAATGATGACTGACAGAGATTCTCAATTTTATGCGACGGTTCCGATTTCTGACGACTTCCTCAGCCTAAGCGAGCCCGATCAGTTCCGGGCTCTACCCGACAGCTGGTATGTCGGGGTGGCCGATATCGTTGACTCGACCGGAGAAATTGCGCGAGGTCGGTACAAAACCGTCAATATGGTTGGCGCGGCGGTGATATCGGGTATGATTAACGCTTTGGATGGTCGCGTCTTTCCCTACGTGTTTGGAGGGGATGGCGCAGCATTTGCGGTGCCGTCTGAGGATGCTGAAATTGCGCATCGAACTCTGGCCATTTTGCGTAGTTGGGCCAAAGCTGAGTTTGATATCGCCTTGCGTGCGGCTCTGATACCAGTCAAAGCCATTAGGCAGGCAGGTCGCGACATCAGAGTGGCCCGATATGCGCCTTCATCAGGTGTAGACTATGCTATGTTATCTGGCGGCGGTTTGGCCTGGACTGAAGGGCAAATGAAAGCTGGAAATTTTGCTGTGCCACCCGACGATAGCGACACGCAGCCCGATTTGACCGGGCTTTCTTGTCGCTGGTCCAACAGTGCAGCTCGCCATGGTCAAATCGTTTCACTCGTTATTCAGCCCGATTCCGAGTCTAACGAAAGCGATTTTGCGGAAATTGCAAAATTGGTATTGTCCACGGCACAGTCCTTAGACAGGGCTGGGCACCCGGTTCCCGAACACGGACCTCCAATAAAATGGCCTCCGCCAGGTGTTGATTTGGATGCGCATGTCTCACGTCAGGGACGAAACTTGTTTCTGCACAAGCTCAGACTGCTTGCCGAAAACCTATTCCTAGGACTTTTGTTCAAGTCGGGCATGCGATTGGGAAACTTTGAACCAGTGCATTATCAGCGAATGGTCAGCAGTAACTCAGATTTCCGCAAATTTGACGACGGCTTGAAAATGACGCTGGATTGCGACCCTGCCACGCTGTCCCGGATCGTCCAAATTTTAGACGACGCACAGAAAATCGGTAAAATCCGTTATGGCTTGCACGCCCAACAGGAGGCGATGATGACCTGCTTTGTCCCTTCAGCGATGCGCGATGACCACGTGCATTTTGTTGATGGTGCATCCGGCGGCTATGCGCAGGCCGCGGCGATGATGCGCGCACAGTAAGATAATGTTTTAATAAGAGATTGCGCTTTCACCTGAAAAACATGGTATTCGCATGTGATCTGAGCAAGCCTACGATGTTCCAGTTTTTTATTGATCTGGCAAATAAACTCGAAAAGTTCTTATTTTACGATGAGTTGCACTTAGGTGGGATTTAAGCAAGAATTGACCATGTCTGATGAACTGCCACTGATGTCCCGGTCTCTTCCAATCGCTTTACTGAGAGCTCGGGAAAAGGTTATGGGACCGATCCGCGCCATTTTGGCTGATGCTGGTGTGACCGAACAGCAATGGCGTGTATTGCGGGTTCTGAAAGAGCAGGGGCCGCAGGAACCAACACAGATAGCGGCCAGCGCCTGCTTGCTTTTGCCGAGTTTGACGCGGATCCTCAAGAAACTGGAAGATAAGAACCTGATTTTTCGCCATATTTCTCCAAACGACCGGCGTCGCCAGATCGTGGAAATCAGCGAAGGCGGTGAACAGATTATTCAGGCAAACATCGCCAGAAGCTTGGGTCAGGCTGAACAAATTCGCAATCTTCTGGGTCCGGATCGACATGACTTGCTTCTGGATATTTTGGGAGAATTGGATGATCTGGAAACTTGATCACAATGGATCAGCCACGCAGTCTTCTCACGGAATTGAGAAATAGATGATTTCGGCATAATTTTTGCACCGTAATACACGATTGGGTTGGATTCGATGGCAGGACAGAACCGACCGACATTACCGGAAAACTCAAAAGACGCAGCCGGCAGATCTGTTTCGACATTTGTGGACCTGGTTTCTCACTTGGGTGCTCGCGTTCGTAAGGCCCGGCAGATCAAGCGAATGTCACGTCGAGAGCTGTCTGAAAAGTCAGGAATTTCAACGCGGTATTTGGCCCAGCTTGAGGCGGGAGAGGGCAATATTTCCATCGGGTTATTGCAGCGCGTTGCGCAGGCTTTGGATTACAGGATTGAATGGCTTATTGCCGAAAATGAGCCTTGGGATTCGGAAACCCTGCGTGTGGTTGAGTTGTTTCAGAGGGCAGATCGCAGTGTCAAGGACACCGTGTTGCGAAAACTGAGTTCCGAACCCTTGGATTCCCATCGTGCGCACCGGATTTGCTTCATCGGTTTGCGAGGTGCCGGAAAGTCGACTCTGGGCGCGTTGGCGGCAGACACATTGCGATTACCTTTTGTAGAGCTGACGCGTGTGATCGAGGACATGGCTGGGATGCCACTACAGGACATCATGGCGTTCTTCGGGCACGAAGGTTACCGCAAGCTGGAATCGCAGGCTCTTGACCGAACTATCGAGTCTAACGAACGAATGGTGCTTGCCGTCGCTGGGGGAATTGTGGCGGAACCAGCCACATATTCAAAGTTGCTAGACCGTTTTCACACAATTTGGTTGCGTGCGTCGCCTCAAGAACACATGGATCGTGTCCGTGCGCAAGGGGATGAACGACCTATGGCCGGAAACCCGGCCGCGATGGATCAATTGAAATCGATCCTTGCCAACCGCGAGGCGTTGTATGCTCAGGCCTCTGCTCTGCTGGACACATCGGGTCGTTCAGTCGATTCCTCGTTGCAAGAGGTTCAGGCGGTAATCAAGGAAATGAAGTTTCTGGATTGACATTGTGAGTCTATTTTGGGTCTTTCAACCAGTTTTCTGCAAAATCAAACCGATCAAGTTTGGCGAGCCGGCACACTCTGTCCAGCTCTGATTCCAGTCGTTTTGTTCTCGCTTGTGACCATCGCACCGATCTTTCGGGCCAAACCGCTTTCACCTTTAGAACGCTTTCGTCTCGATGCGCCTTCATGTCCATTCTTCCGATAAGGCGGTCGCCTTCAAGCATTGGAAAGACGTAGTAGCCATAGATGCGTTTGGGCCCGGGCACGAAAACCTCGATCCGGTAATGAAATCCGAAAAGGCGTTCAGCGCGATTGCGGTCGCGCAGCATCGGGTCAAATGGGCTGAGTATTCGGATCCGCCTTGGGGTCGGTGGTAATGACAAGGCCACATCATTAGTTCCGGGGCGCGCCACCCCTTTGCGGATGCGTCCGTCCGCGCATGAAACATTGACCTCCTCTAATTCTCCCCGTAATAGAGCCTGATCTGTCCAAGTTTTTGCCTCGGCCGGGCTAACGGTGTCCCAAAAGGCCGCCAGTTCGCCCGATGAGGCGAATCCTAGTCGGTCAAGCGCGGCGTTGCACAGCCAATCGATGGTATCCGCCGAACTGAATTCCTGGTAACCGGGGCATAAATGCTCCTCGATCACACGTTCAGTTAGATCATATCGTTTTTGGAATCCCTCGCGCCCAATGACCGTCAGGGCACCAGAACGCCATAGGTAATCCAGCGCGGTTTTGGAAGGATGCCAATCCCACCAGCCGCCTGGCGTTCCCTTTTTTTCGCCTTTCCCCAAATCAGAAGAGCTAACCGGCCCATGATCACGAACATGGCGCAAGACTGCGCCGAATTGTTCTTCCATTGTCACGCGCCGGGAATTACTCCATCTCGCCTTCATCGTTTTTGCATCGCGCTGAAAACGTAGGTGCCAATGAGGATAGTATTCCATTGGAATCACTGAAGCGTCATGCGTCCAATGTTCGAACAACGCTCTATCCGCCTCATATAGGCGTTTCAAGTTGTTGGTCCGATAGGATGGCCTGCGTGAAAACAGGATCATGTCATGTGCGCGGGCGACAGTGTTGATGCTGTCGAGTTGCACGAAGCCCAACCGCTGAATCAAGTTCAACAAGTCGGCACCTTTGGCCGAACCGGATGGTTGCTCTAGCAGAGCATGGCGATCCATGAACAGGGCACGGGCCGCCTTATTATCTAGTTTTTGCATTTAGTTTCCGTCAGCGCCGCTTGAGCGTATCACCAAAGCTGATCTTGGGGGTCAGGGTTATGCGGGATTCTATCTCTACTTCCGGGTCTTTCAGTTGGGTCGAGATTATTTCGGCCGCTTTGCGGCCAATTTCCAGACGACAGGCATCCATGGTCGCCAGTTTGCGCGGCAAACCCTGCAGTAACTCAACATTGTTGAACCCGGCCAAGCCAATTTGACCAGGTATTTCAATTCCCTTTTCAAGTAAATACAGCAACCCGCCCGCGCCGATCATATCATTGGAGTAATACAGAAAGTCCAAGTCAGGTGACCGTTCGAGCATCGCTTGCGTCATCTCGCGCCCTTTAGCCAGCGCCGACCCGCCCGAGTAAAATTCGCGATCTTCAATCTCGATCCCATGTTTGCCCAGCACTTCGGTAAATCCCTCGAACCGTTTACGGGCCCGATGATCCAAAGGCATCTTAGTGCCCATGAAGCCGATATGCTGGTACCCCGCCTTAAGGATCGCTTGTGCCATCTCGCGCCCCGCGCGGCGATGAGAGATTCCGACCATCGCATCGACCGGTTTTCCATCCGTATCCATGATCTCAACAACTGGGATACCTGCCGAATCCAGCATGGCGCGCGCTGCATCTGTGTGTTCCAGTCCAGCGATAATTACGCCCGACGGCCGCCATGACAACATTTCGTACAGGACCTTCTCTTCCTTTTCGGGCAAGTAATCCGTTACGCCAACGACCGGTTGAAGTTCGGTATCTTCCAATACTTGATTAATGCCCGTCAGAACCTCAGGAAAAACCATATTTGACAGTGATGGAATAATGACTGCAACAAGATTGACCCTACTGGACGCAAGCGCGCCAGCGATCTTGTTTGGCACGTAACCCAGCTCTTTCGCGGCGGCCAAAACCCGGGTTCGCGTGGCGTCGGAAACATCGCCCCGGTTGCGCAGGACCCGACTTACTGTCATCTCGGACACTCCGGATGCTTCAGATACATCTCGAAGAGTAAGCGGGCGTTTGTTTTCTGTTGTCACGAGAGGGCACCTGCGTTGTTGTTTTGCCGGATGGTAGCGTGAACAAGACGTATTTTACAACTGCTACGCAAAGGTCATGACATCCCCAGAAAACCAAGCTACAGAGAACCTTGCGAGGCCCCGTGGCTCAACTGGATAGAGCAGCCCCCTCCTAAGGGGCAGGTTGCAGGTTCGAATCCTGCCGGGGTCGCCAAAACCACCTGAAAAATATGGCTTATATACAGGGCTTTGTGCGAAAGCGTGCAGAAAGTCCCTTCGGCCTTCGCGGCGAAATCGGCTGAAACGGCTGATTTCTCGTACAAAACCTGTACAAAAATCGCACGTTTGTGCGCATTTCTGGGGTCAATCATGAGCCGCCATAGCTTTGATCCCGAAATCGCCGGACGGGTTGGCCTGAACGCGGCAGTGATTTTCCAGAACATCACCTTCTGGATCGAGAAGAACCAAGCCAATTGTCGTAACCTTCGCGACGGGCGGTATTGGACCTACAATTCGATCTCGGCCTTTGGTGAACTGTTCCCCTATCTGAGCGAAAAGCAGATCCGTACAGCGCTCGAAAAGCTGGTCAGCGCAGAGCTGATCATCAAGGGCAATTTCAGCGATGATCGGTATGATCGGACCTGTTGGTATGCCCTGGGCAACTCCATTTGCCCAAATGGGCAAATCGATCCGACCGAAAGGGAAAATGATGCATTTGCCCCTGAGGGCAAGCCATCTGCCCCAGAGGGCAAATCCTATAAGAACAGATATAAACCATATCAAAAACCAAATCCTTCGCACGCGAAGGCGGCGGTGGAGGATGAAGTTTCTGAAAAGATTATGTCCGCCTATCCGGAGGATCGCATTCGCGGCAACGCGGTTTGCCTCTCACAAATCCGCCAAGCTCTGGCCGACGGTGTGAACGCTAAAGACCTTGAGGACGCCGTGCGGGCCTATGCGGCCGAGAGCGAAGGCTTCACCCGATCCAAGGTGTGCTTTTCCGACAACTGGTTCAGCTCTGGCCGTTGGCTGAAATACCTTCACGACGTTGAGGAGGCGCGAGAAGCTGGCAAAGCCAAAGAGGCCGAATTGCTGAAAGGTTTGGCCGATTGGGTCACAGACCGTCATCCCCTGTGCCGCCACATCACACCCGGCCAAGTGACAGCTTTGCTGGCCGCAAACCTGGTCAGCACTGCTGAAATCGAGGCGGCGGGGCTCAGAGCATGAGTGCGGCAGATCCCCACAAAGAGCAGAGAGCAAGGTTACCCACCGATTACATCGGCGGGACTTGTGAGGGGCGGCAAGCCTCCCCTTCAAACCCCAACCAGACGCGCGCAAGCGGCGTCAAAGAGGGCCTTTCCGAGAGTGTGATCTTTCGATGCACACCGTCAGAAAAGGCAGCGCTTGTGGCCAAGGCGCGCGCCGCTGGCCTGCCCAGTGCCACGCTGATGCGCGAGGCCTTGGGGCTGACCGAGGCTCGTCGGCGCAAGCCCATCCCTCGTGTTGACCCGAGGCTGACCTTTGCGATTGCCCGCGTCGGCGGCAACCTCAATCAACTGTCACGCTGGATCAACGGCGCGGTCAAATCTGGTCGCGCGAGCCAGATCGACACGCTTAAGGTCGCGACGCAGCTGGTGGCCATCGAACGGCAGTTGGCGCAGATCGTGGCGGCACACACAGGCGGTAACTGCGTATGATCATCTCGTTCTTCTCTACCGGCACAGGCGGCGGTGCGGCCCCCGTAGACTACCTGACAGCGCGTGAAGTTCTGGCCTATGACGAGAACCGCAATCTGATCCGCGACGACAACGGCCAGCCGCAAACCAAGCTCCGCGACCCGCTGCCCGAGGTGCTGCACGGCAACCCCGACCAAACCCGCGACCTGATCGACGCGAGCCCCAACAGGTGGAGCTACACGGCAGGCGTGATCAGCTTTGCCGATAGCGATGATCCCAGTCCCGACGCCCAGCAAGAGGCCATTGAGCTATTTGAGGCTCTGGCCTTTGCTGGACTGGACAGGGATCATTACGATTGCCTTTGGATGCGCCACTCGCATGAAGGCAACATCGAGCTGCACTTCTGCACGCCACGCCTTGAGCTCAGCACCGGCAAGGCACTGAACATCGCGCCGCCAGGGCATGAGAACGCATTTTCCAGCCTGCGCGATCTTTTGAACAAGAGGCACGGTTGGGCAGACCCTTTGGACCCAGAACGCGCCCGCGAAGTGAGGGCAACGAGTGAAGCACCGACGCGCGCGCAGGGTCGCGAAGCGCTGCACGATTGGATCCTCGATCAGATCAGCGTCGGCATAATCACGGATCGCGCCAGCATGATCGATGCTTTGGCCGATGCGGGCTTCGAGATCCCCCGCACCAGCAAAAACTACATCACCGCCAAAGACCCCGACACCGGTGAGCGCTGGCGTTTGAAAGGAGAGATTTTCCATGACGACTGGCAAGCCGAATCGCCTCGCCGAGAAATTGAACGCGGACCTGGAGACGATCCGGCGCGACCACGCCGCCTTGATGGAGTCTCAGCTGGAGAGCTTCAGGAGCGATTTCAGCAGCATTGCGACCAGCGCGCTGCATACAATCGACACCGATATCAGGTTCTTTCTCAGCGACAGCAAGAGCGAGTTGGAGAGGCGGAGCGAGACGATCCGCCGCTGGTTGACGATCTCCCCCTGGGTGATCGTGGCGATGGCCTCAGTCTGGATCGTGACGGTACTGATCACGAGTTGGTTTTGGACGGGTTTGATCTCGCATTCGGAGATGACGGAACTTGGCCTGACACGGATCGAGCAGGCCGGGCAGACATGGGTGGCGCTGGACCAGAGCCGGACCGATTTAAAAACCTGCACGATCGCGGGGACGCCGATCACCTGCATCAAGATCAAGGAACCTTAGATGACAAAGACCCTGACAGCATTGGAAAAGGAATTGCTCACATCCGTCGAACGGTTGGTGACGGCCTGCGAGAGCTCAGCCAAGGAATTGCACGCCTTGGAGAAACGCTCGACCAGCAGGATCGAAAGCAAGGTGAATGGATTGGCGCATTGCGTGGCGCTATTGATGAAATCACATCTCACGTCCGTCACCACATTGGCCGACTTGCTGCGCGAGGAGCAGAATTACGACACGCTTCAGGTGGGATTACAGACCAGCTGGAAACTAGCGAAAGACGCCGAGAAGCGGCTGAACGAGAGCTAGATGCGAGAGATAGTCTCCGCAGCTCCAGGATCTCGCTTTGAACGAGCTGACGGCGCAGCGTTCGCCGTAAGCGCGCGATAGTCGAGCTGTCTATCTGCCTTGTTATTTCGGTCTTCGGTTCGGCGTCGCGCTTTAAAAACCGAGTGATTGAGGCAGGAAGTGCGAAACACCAAACTTGCCTGCCATTGGCGCGCTTCGTCCTTCTTGGAACAAGGGGCTATTCAGTAGGCTGCTTGTGTGTCGATGCAAATTTGGCAAATTATTTAGCACCTAATGAAAGCTTTGAGTTGTTTCGCGTTTATGGGGCTGTTCCGGGTGATTTGATGTGCGTGTAGACGGTGTTGCGGGACACGCCCAATTTGCGGGCCGCTAGAGCGACATTGCCGTTGCATTGGCGAAAAACACGGTTGATTTCGAGACATTTCAATTCCCGCACCGTGTGGCCGGCACAGCGCGGGCAAGCCTGATCGCCAAGCTCAAGTTGACCGTCGTGCAGCCCGTCTCCCAGATGACGTTCAACGGCTTCCTCACGGATGACGCCAAGCGGGCATTGCACCGCTAGAACGCGCAATTGAATGGCCAGATCGTTGAGGTTTTGCGGCCTGTCGATGGCGCGCAGAACTTCGACCGCGCTGTTCGACAGCTGATGCCCGTGGGAGATTTCCGACAGGATGAAGCCTGCGACCTGAGCGAAATCCGTGCGCTCCGCGAGGGGCGGAAGGTGGAGTTTCATGCGTGTGAGCTGTGAAAACGCCATCTTGATATGTTGCGGCCAATCCACCTTGTCCAAGGCGTGTTCTTCGCTGCCTGTGGTGACGATGACCCATTTGGGACCACTTTTGAGCTGTGACAAACGGTTGGTGACTTGGGCCAATTTTTCGGCCGCGCCACCGTGTATGAGCGCGAGATTTTCGAGCACCAGCGTCCCACCCGAGCGCACATTGAAATCCTGCGTGTTGGGATCGCCCAGAATGTCGGCCATGAGCCGTTCGGCCTCGCCCAGCGCATTTGCCGTGCGGCAATCAACAACGATGAGGGGGCTTTCTTTGTGCAGCTCTTCGTGAACCGTGCGCGCCAATGTGGTGCGGCCTGATCCGGAAGGGCCGAGGATGGTGAATGGCGCGCCGACACGGGCTGAGCGCAAGGCCAATCGCAGACTATTGCGCAGCTGCTCGTCGCGATAAACAGGCGCGTCGGCGACCGTCGGCAGGTTGAAAACGGCAGGCACGGAAAGCGCAATCGAACGCTTTGCGCCCGTGGAACCGTCATGCTTTCGCGTGATGCGGATGCGGGCGAAATAGGCGGCGTTGAGCCAGTCGATGAGCCGGATCACCTCGCCGCCTTCGAGCGGTTTCATGGCCGCCCCGAAACCGCCCTGAAACAGATCGGCGAAGCTGCGCGCAGCACCAAGGTCCATGCCCTTGAGCAGGTCGCTGGCGTGGCGGTTCACGCCCGTGATCGCACCCTCGCCATCGGTTGAAATCATGCCAACGCTTTGGGTCGTGAGATACTCACGACGCGGGTGGAATTGGATAATGTTGTCGGCACGATGCTCGTCGATAAACAGGCGATTTTCGATGTTCGAGGCGGCGAGCGCGACAAGGGCTTGGGTGTGGAACTGACGCGCGGCCACTTCCGAGGAGGCGTCGAGCAGGCCCACGATTTGCCCCTTGCTGTCGAAGATCGGGGTGGAGACGCAGGAGACATTTCCGTGTTTGGAAAAGAAATGCTCCCCGCCCGTGACCATGCTGGTGGCGCCTGTATGCAGCGCGAGGCCGAGCGCGTTGGTGCCGCGCATGTCCTCGCTCCAGATCGAGCCCGAACGGATGGACCGCGCGCAGTCCGAGGCGCTAAATTCGCTGTCCATAATCGCGTCGAGCACCACGCCGGTATCATCGGCAAAAGCCGTCATATAGTTGGTGCCCGCAATCTGGTTCGAGAGCAGTTCCAACTCAGGCCGCACGATGGCGATCAAGCGTTCGTTCTTCTCTTTGCGCTCGCGCAACTCCTGAAACGACAACACGGCGTCAATCGGCTCGCCCATCGGGTCGAGGCCGTTTTGAAGGCAGCGATGCCAACTGTCGGCGATGGCTTCGGGCACGGCACCCGCGGCGAAGCGTCCCTTGGTCTCAAGCGAACTGCGCGCTTTCATGAAAATGGATTGCACAACGTCCTCCCAGCGTTGATCGCCGCGCTTTAACGATTCAACGTTATTGGCCGGCGTTAGCGGTGATAATTACTGGAAAAACCGAGAAAAAGAAGTGATTGAAGGCAATTTGTTCATAAATTGAACACCGTTTTTGGCGGCGAAATCAAATTCTGAACACTGCCACCGCCCCCAGAAAAATTCCGAACTGATTAGTTAGCTGCACGAAACGTCGAGCGCTCATGTCGAGCAAAGAAATGCGACGTGCGGCTGCCCTGTGGCGGCTCTGGGAGGAAAACTATGTCTCAAAAACTGATCGGTAAAACGGCACTTGTATCTGGTGGCTCGCGCGGAATTGGGCAAGGCATTGCGCTGTCTTTGGCGCATGAGGGTGCGGACATCGCTTTTTGCCACTTTGGCGACGATGAGAACGCCGCGAAAACCAAGCAACAGATCGAAGCGATGGGGCGCAAATGTGTTGCGGCCGAATGTGATGTCTCCGACGTCGCCGCCATTCAGAGCTTCTACGTCGCCGCGAAAGACACGCTGGGTGACATTGATATCCTCGTGAATAACGCCGGTCACAACATCACCGAAAACTTCGAAGAGATCAGCGAAGAGAGCTTTGATCGCATGTTGAACGTGCACGTCAAAGGCACGTTCTTCATGGCGCAGACCGCCTATCGCGACATGAAAGTGCGCGGCGAGGGCCGCATCATCAACATCACGTCGCAGCTGGCCTACAAAGGCGCGCCGACGCTGACGCATTACTGTGCGGCCAAAGGGGCGAACGCCACATTGACCCGTGCGCTGGCGCTGGAATCCGCGGACACAGGCGTATTGGTCAATGCCGTCGCGCCCGGTGTCACTAACACAGATTTGCTTACTCCGCTGTCGGATGAACTTCTCGACACGTTGAAAGACGCCATCCCGCTGGGCCGTTTCGCCGAAGTCAGCGAGATCGCGCCCTCGGTCGTGTTCCTCGCCTCCGAGGCGGGCAACTTCTTCCACGGCAGCTGCATTTCGCCCAACGGCGGCGAGGTCATGTTCTAGAGCGCGCGGGCTTTGGGACACGGGAGGATGCCATGAAAGCACAAGTGCTACACACCTATGATGACGATCTGACGGCCGAGAACTGGCTGTCCTATGAGGACGTGCCCGATCCGGTGATTTCCAAGGGCTCGGACGTGATCGTTCGGGTCGGCGGGGCAGGGGTCTGCCGCACCGATTTGCATGTGATCGAGGGCGTTTGGCGACCGCATATGGACCCCACGGGCGACGCTCTTTTGCCGCTCATTCTGGGCCATGAGAACGCAGGCTGGATCGAGGAGGTCGGCGCGGAGGTCGAGGGTCTCAAAAAGGGCGATCCGGTCATCGTGCACCCGAAAATCTCCAACGGGACCTGTATTGCGTGCAGGCGCGGCGAGGATATGCACGGCGAGGGCAGCTTCCCCGGTCTTGATAGCAATGGCGGTTATGCCGAGGCGCTTGTCACCTCCGCGCGCAACCTCATTGCGCTGCCAAAGATGCTCGAACCCAAGGAGGTCGCGCCCTATTCCGATGCGGGCCTGACGGCCTACCGTGCCGCGAAAAAGGCCACGCGTCACCTGATGCCCGGGCAATATGCGGTGGTCATCGGGGCAGGTGGCTTGGGCCATATCGCCATTCAGGTGCTGCGCGCCATGTGCGCCGCTGAGATCATCGTCGTCGACACGTCGGATGCCTCGCTGCAACTGGCGCAGGAATGCGGTGCCGATCACCTGATCCGCGCAGATGGCGGCGAGGTGGAGGCGGTTTTGTCGCTCACCAAAGGCCACGGAGCGGAGGCCGTTTTGGACTTCGTGGGCGAGAAAGGCACCACCGCCAAAGGCATCGCCATGACCCGCGCTGCGGGCAGCTACTACGTCGTCGGCTACGGCGAAGACGTGCAGGTGCCGACCGTGGATTTGGTCATCACCGAGAAAAACATCATCGGAAATCTGGTCGGCACTTGGGCCGAGCTGACCGAGCTTATGGAATTGGCGCACCGCGGATTGGTGAACCTTGAAACCCATGAGTTCAAACTCGAGGACGCCAACGATGCGCTTCGGGCCCTACACCACGGAAAGATCAAAGGACGCGCCGTTCTCGTCCCCTGAGGGGGCGGGCGCGGAGCATCTGCAAAACCGGCGTGTCAAGGACGCGATCACCACCGTGAACATTCAAACTTCTGGGAGGAAAACCATGAAACACTACCTAACGGGCTCTTTGTCCGCCGTTGCACTGACCGTCACGGGCGTGCTGAACGCCCCTATAGCGCATGCCGCCGATTACACGTCGTTTGGCATTGAAAAAGATCTGCCTGGCACCTGTAATTACGCCGCGATCGACGCCAAAGACTACTCGGGCCGCACGCTTGATGTCATCACCCACGCCATCCCCGTGATCGGCGAGCCAACAGCTCTTCACGCCGAGCAATTCGCCGCCCTCACAGGCGCCGAGGTCAACGTCGTCCACGTGCCTTTCGGCGATCTGTTCCAGCGCATCATGATCCCTTTCCAAAGCGGCCAGAACGCCTATGATGTGCTGTTCTACGCCTCGCTGTGGATCGGCGATTTCAACCGTTTCCTCGCCCCCGTGCCCGAAGCCTACACCGCATCGAGCGGCATGTCGGATGTCACCGACAGCTTCAAAGGCGTGGCGACGTGGAACGGAGAAATGGTGCAATATCCGATGGATGGCGACCGCCACTACCTGAAGTACCGCACCGACGTTTTCGAGAATGAGGAGCTGAAAGCGAAGTATCTCGCCGACACGGGCAAAGAGCTTGCGATCCCTGAGACATGGGAAGACTACAACGCGGTTGCGGCCTATTTCTCGGGTTTTGACTGGGACGGCGACGGTGAGGACAACTACGGCTCCGCCGAGGTCTCCAAACGCGACGACCTGATGTTCTCCGCCTTCATCTCGCGCGCCGCACCCTACGCCAAACACCCCGACGTGACGGGGGGCTTCTTCTTCGATCTCGAGACCATGGAGCCGCTGATCAACACTCCTGGCTTCGTGCGCGGCCTTGAGCTGTTCATCGACGCGCAGAAAGCCTTCCCGCCTGGTGGCACGAGCTATGGTTTGGGCGACGAGATCTTCTCCTTCGGGGGCGGTCAGACGCTGATGAGCTACTCGTGGGATGACGCCTTCATTCAGGCCCAGCAGGAAGAAAGCCGCATCCGCAACAAGGTTGCCGCAGCCCCACTGCCCGGTGCCAAAGAGGTCTGGAACCGTGACACAGGTGCGTGGGACAGCTTCGAGGAACCCAACCGCGCGCCCTACATGACTTGGGGGTGGTCCTCGGCCGTCTCCGAGATGTCGGATGACAAGGAAATGGCCTTCGACTTCCTGTGCTTCTTCTCCAACGAGGCCAACACCTTCCACGACCTGCAAATCGGCCGCTTCGGTGTGAACCCTTACCGCGACAGCCATTTCGACAGCAGCTTCTGGCAGGGTCTGGGCTGGGACGCCGATGTGGCCGACAGCTACGTCGACACGCTCTCGGGCATGGAAGAAAGCGCCAACCGCGTCTACGACCTGCGCGTGCCTGGTGTCGGTCAGTTCATGTCCTCGATGGCCAACGGTGTCGCCGAAGCCATGGCGGGCCAGAAGTCGGCACAAGAAGCCCTCGATGACGTGGCCAAGGAATGGGCCGACATCGTTGAGCGAATCGGCGAGGACCGCCTGCGCGAGGCCTACGCCAACGTTGTGCGCCTCGAAGACAACTAAGAAACGCCCACCACTCCACTGAACCAAAGTGCGTCGCGGCTCTCCCTGACCGCGGCGCGCGCACCCAAGTTTCCCAAGGGCTGCAAACGACAGTGCCCAAACGGCGGTGAAAGACCTATGCTCAAAGCCAAACATTTCTTCCTGCTCCCCGCGCTCCTGACGCTGGTGGCCATCATCTTCTTCCCTCTGATCTTCACGGTCCGCGTCAGCTTTTCGAGCTGGGACGTCTATCAGGCCGGCCTAGATTTCATCGGGCGCAAGAACTACCTGCGGGTCTTTGAGGATGCGCGGTTCTGGGAAAGCCTGTTACGCCTCTCGGCCCTCAGCCTCATCACCGTCACTTTACAATACGTCCTCGGTTTCGCCCTCGCCATGGCCGTGTGGAAAGAGGTCAAAGGCCAGCGGTTCTTCCGTGTGCTCTTCTTGATCCCGATGATGACGACCCCCGTGGTCATGTCGGTGATCTGGCGCACCATGCTGCACGAAAGCCTCGGGCCCACAAACGACATCCTATCGATGATGGGGATCGGTCCTGTACCGTGGCTGTCATCTGCTACGGGCGCCTTTGTCTCCGTGGTCATGGTCGAGGTCTGGCAATGGACGCCGTTTATGTTCCTGTTGATGCTGGCGGGTCTGGTCTCGCTGCCCAAGGAGCCCTATCTGGCCGCCGCCATCGACGGCGCGGGCCCGTGGCGGACCTTCTGGCAAGTGACCTTCCCACTCATGGCGCCGATCTCCATCGGGGCGGTCATCATCCGCCTGATCGAGGCCTCCAAGATCATGGATACCGTCTACGTTCTGACTTCTGGCGGGCCGGGAACCGCCACTGAAACCCCATCCTATTACATCTACATCCGTGGCCTGCGTGACTTTCAGGTCGGATATTCGGCGGCCCTGTCGCTGACCTATCTGGTGCTGATGATCATAACCCTGACGATCATCGCCAAACTCCTGATGCGCTTTCTCGTCGGAAAGGACGCCTGAGATGACCCGAACCTATCACACCGTCAAATACCTGTGCCTGTTGGGCTGGTCGATCTTCGTGGTCTTCCCCTTCTTGTGGGCGCTCTCCACCTCGTTCAAGGACGCCAATGCCGTCACCAGCGGGGCAACCTATATTCCATGGCTGGAGTTCGAGCCGTCGACCCAAGGCTGGGCATCGCTCTTTGCCTCGGGCAGCCGCGGCATCAATATCGTCACGCCGTTTCTTAACTCGGCCACGGTGACGGTGCTGGCCAGCATCATCTCCCTGATGCTCGGAACGCTTGCCGCCTACGGGTTGAGCCGCTACCAGTTCCGCGCGGGCTTTGTGAAGAACTCCGACATAACCTTCTTCTTCATCTCGCAACGCATCATGCCGCCCATCGTGCTGGCCATTCCCTTCTTCCTCATGCTCAAGGAAATCGGCGCGCTCGACACGATAGCGGGCCTCGTGATCGTCTATATCGCGCTGCTTTTGCCAATCGCTGTCTGGGTGATGATCGACTTCTTCGGCTCGATCCCGCCCGAGTTGGACGAGATGGCGATGATTGACGGCTGTACACCCATCGGCGCCTTCTTCCGCGTGATCCTGCCCAACTCGGTGGCCGGCATCGTTGTGGCGGGGTTGTTCTGCCTGATCTTCGGGTGGAACGACTTCTTCTTTGCCTTCATCCTGACCTTCACCAAAACCCAACTGCTGCCCGTGGCCATCGTGTCGCTCAACTCGTCGGTGACGCCGTGGTGGTCGCTCTCGGCCTTCGCGCTGATCTCGGTGACGCCACTGGCGCTGGTCGCCGTTGTCGTTGAACGCTTCATGTCGCGCGGCTCGCTCGCAGGCGCATTCAGGTAACCCCATGCTGACACTCGAAAACCTCTCCACCCCCGACGCCAAACTTCCGTTGAAATCGCTCACGGCCACTTTTGAAGCGGGCAAGATCTACACCATTTTGGGCCGCACAGGTGCGGGCAAAACCGAACTGCTGCGCACGTTGATTGGGCTTGATCCGATCAGTGAGGGCGCCATCCATCTGGACGGATCCGACCTTGTGTCCACGCCCATCCGTGCACGCGAAATGGCCATGGTCTACCAGCAGTTCATCAACTACCCGCACCTCGATGTACTCGACAATGTAGCCTTCCCACTGCGCCGCAAAAAGCTCGACAAAGCCTCCGCGCGCGCCAAAGCCCGCGACGCGCTCGCCATCGTGGGGCTTGCAGGGTTCGAGGCACGGATGCCCTCGGAATTGTCGGGCGGGCAGCAGCAACGTGTGGCGCTAGCGCGCGCCATCGTCAAACACGCGCGCATCCTTTTGATGGACGAACCCCTGGCCAATCTCGACTACAAATTGCGCGAGCAGCTGCGCGAGGAATTCCCGCGCCTGCTGCATGAAAACGCCGAAGGGATCATCCTCTACTCGACCACGGAACCGGCCGAAGCCATGCAGCTTGGCGACGAATTGATCGTCATGCATGAGGGGCGGATCGTGGCGCAAGGCGACCCCGCCGCGCTCTTTGATGCGCCGCCCAGTGTGGATGTGGCGCGCGTGATTTCCGACCCGCCAATCTCGATCTGCGCGGGCGAGATCCGCGACGGCGCGCTGCTGTTCTCGGACGGTTCCAGCGCCGGCACAACGGGTCTCACCTTGCCCAAGGATGGCCCCGTGCAAATCGCCATTCGCCCCGACGCGCTCACCATCGGCGGCGACATTTACGCGACGGTCAAACTTGCGGAGTTCTCTGGCTCCGACACCATCGTCCACCTGCAACTTCCCTTCGGCGGAGCGGTCATGCTGGTCGATGGCATCCACGAATTCCATGCGGGTACGCGTCTGTACGTCACGCTCGACCCGCAGGCGCTGCTGCTCTTCTCACAGGCGGGCGACAACATCACTGAAAGGGCTGACTGATGGCCAAAATCACGCTCAAAGGCCTTGGCCATTCCTATTTCATTACCCCGCGCGGCGACGATGATTATGCGCTCAAACCCGTCGATCTGGTCTGGGAAGACGGCAAAACATATGCGCTGCTCGGCCCGTCGGGCTGTGGCAAAACCACCATGCTCAACATCATTTCGGGCCTGTTGAAACCCTCCGACGGGCAGCTTTTGTTCGACGACAAAGACGTCACCGAGGCGGGCACCTCGGCGCGCAACATCGCGCAGGTCTTCCAGTTTCCCGTGATTTACACGACCAAAACCGTGCGCCAAAACCTCGCCTTCCCGCTGGAATGCCGCAACTGGGCATCCGAGAAAATCGCCGACCGCGTCGCACATATCGCCGCGCTTTTGGAGCTTGATGACATCCTCGACGCGCCCGCCCGCAAACTGAGCGCGGATCAAAAACAGCTGATCTCGCTGGGCCGTGGCCTCGTGCGCGACGATGTGAGCGCGGTGCTGCTCGACGAGCCGCTCACCGTCATCGATCCACAGATGAAATTCGGTCTGCGCCGAAAGCTGCGCGAGATCAACCGCGCCACCGGGATCACCATGATCCTCGTGACCCACGATCAGGCCGAGGCCATGTCGTTTGCTGATGTGGTTGTCGTGATGAAAGACGGGCGCGTGCAACAAGCAGGCCCGCCCGAGGAGCTATTCGCGCGGCCGCAAAACGAGTTCGTGGGCTATTTCATCGGCTCCCCGCCGCTCAATCTTTTTGCCACGCAGCCGAAAGATGCAGGGCTGTATTGTCCAGCGTTGGGCGTAAACATCTCGCCTCCTGCGCAGATCAAAGACGAGATACCAAAGGTTGGCGTGAGGCCTGAGCATATTCACCTCAACGAGGACGTTGGTGATTTGGCGCGCGCCACAATCGAGACGATTGAATACCTCGGGATCGACCGCGTGTTTAGCCTGAGAGCCGCAGGCGGAGAGCGGTTCAAAGTGAAATCGCGACGTCATAAACAGCTCATGCAGGGCGATGAGGTGGGACTGATCGTTTCGCCTGATGATGTGTTGTTGTTCGACGGGAGCCAACGTGTCGAATGTAGTCTATCGAATTGACCGTTTGGTAATCCATGGACTGGGGGCCCTGGCGCCCCAACTCATTCATAGATCACTTGCACGTGTGTAAGGCTGTGGGTTCAGATTTGGAAAACTTGACGTTATCAATTTGTCAGGGAGCCTCGCGTGAGCAATCGGCCAAAACCGGGTGTTGACCAATTCCCACGATGCCGCATCGCGGCTTTTTTAAAGCGGATAGAGGCAATAGATCGCAGCATTTTTTTTGATGAGCCGGTGACTGCTATGCGGGAAAAAGCGAACTTTCGCGCAGGCGCTCCAATTACAGCTCACTGACCGACCTCGGTCTTGCAGTTGTCCGGCCCGAAGAAAGATTTATTGATTGATAACCTAACTACATGTTCTTCTTAAAGAAATCTTGTATCGATGCCTGCCGTCAGCAGCCGTTGGACAGATTTGAGGATCTGAAAGGGAGGATTTCTGGTTCATTTTATCGATTAGGAGATCAAGATGACGAAGAAGCCAACTACGTCTAAAGGCGCCGCCGACAAAGTGGTTAAGAACATCTGCCACAAGACGCGCCAAACCTATTTATCAAAAGAGAAGATCCGTATTGTTCTGGCCGGTCATCGTGGGGAGGAATGCATTGCGGTTCTTTGCCGCCGTTAGCTGCGTTCTACTTCAGTGTTCGCACTGAGTATTTAATGCTTAAAACAATTTTCTCTGTGCCAAGTTACAAACTCAGTCCTTGGCTGGTTGGCGAGGCGGTCTGGCACCAAGATCTTGCCAGTCGAGTTGATCATCGACGTCACGGCTTCGATGTCGTTGCTCTGACGGGAAACCAGAATAGTCAGGTCGTCTGCTAACCCAACGAGGCCGCGATCAAACATCCAATGCGCCGTTCCGGACAGGGCGATCCCGTTGCTGACGATGTCGGGGCCGTCATGCTCTACAGGTCTGATATGGGCGGCTTCCACCTCGGCGCGGCCACCGCCATTGATTAGACGTAGACCGGTGATGGCGCAGCGCTCGCCGTAGGCGCGTAGGATGTTCTTTCTGAAATTGCGGTCGCGAACCGCGCGATTGGTCAGATGGTTGACGCGTTCCCGTGCGGGCATGTGTTGGAAAGGTGTTTGCGCGTCCTGAAAACCTGGCAGCTGCATCGAGTCACCAACGCGGGGCAGGATGTCCTCATCTCGCCCAAGTCCACAATCGACGATTCGAGCAAAGTCTTCAGCTGAAAGGGTTCTTACTGCAGCCTGCGCGCGTCCGGATATCTTGCCTTGATCGTTCAGCAATCCTCTTTCGATGATTGAATTCTCGTCTCGGAATGAAACAGGGTCGCCGAAATCAAGATACGTTCCTGGCTCGATCACCGCCAAGAACATGTCCTGGTTCCTAGGATCCGGAATGATCTCCTGGACCCTAGCGACAGCAAAGTACCCTTTGGTCTCTTTGACTTTGCTTGGCTCCAAGTAGACGATCCAATCCCCTTCGCAATGTTGGGCACGCGAGAGGTATTGCTTTGGAAACTGATACCGCTCCGAGGGAATGTCGTCGTAGATCGAGTCGCTGCGATGGATGAAGATACCGAAGGCCATCGGATCACCCGCGTTGGAGGCGTTCCAATTTTCGATCGGCCGCGTGTAGGGTCAACACTGCACCTGTCAAAAATGGAAGTGCTAAGCCTGCGGCGGCGATGGCGAAAATCATGATGGAGGCCGAAACTGAGTATTGGGCGGTCTGTTGTGCCAATAATAGTCGACCCAAGCCAATCAGGTAGAAGACGCTGGTTCCCAGGAAGATCAGGTAAAGCGGCCCAAAGGGTTCAATCACCTCACGGCGGGTGCGCTCCAAGACTGAGTGCCGCAACATGTTCCAGCGTTTACTTGCCTTGTTCACCAGATTACTCCCTTACCAACTCGATCCATGTGTGCACGTCATCATCCGTCACTTCACGGCCTTCGACATGCGATTGATACCAACGCGCGACGATGGCCCCGCGCTTCTCGCTTCTGATCTTTATGCCCTCGTCGGTGAGGTGCTTATCTAGTGAGCTTTCGATGTGTTTGAGGGCCTCGAAATCATGCCCAGCCCGAATGGATTTGGTGCCCAGTAGTAGCCACGGCACGTCCACCTCGAACCTTTCACCCATCGCGACCAGGGCTTCTACAGGCATACCGCGTTGGCCCTTTTCGTAGCTGTGATACGCGCGCGGTGAAACACCGATGGCTTCCGCCATGGCCGCTTGTGAAAAGCCGATTTCATTGCGGGCAATGGTGAGACGAGCACCCATTGCAGCAAAAAGATCAGCATGTTTCTGCGGCATCTGCATTTTCCAATTGACTGCTTCGCCGAAATTAGCGAACTTTGCAAAAAATGACGAACATTTACAGTTAATCACATCTGACCACGTCAGAAGGTGCAGAACAAGCGATTCCATGCGTGTCGCCGATTCAACTTAAGCGGACAAGGACGACTGAAATGGCAGAGACCAACTATTCAGACAGCTCTCAGATCCTGGGGCTTGGGAGAACACCCGCGCAGTGGGTCGAAGTTATGGCCGGGATGGGGATCGACATTTCAGAGCGCACCTTGCGCGAACGCGCCAATGAGACGGGCGCATTCTATCGCCTTGGGCGAACCATGCTGATCACGCCCGCGCAGATTGATACGATTTTTGAAGGAGGCCAGTCATGCCGCTCCAAATTTACAAGAGGGGCCGTGTCTACTGGGCCAAGGGGTGGATCGAATACAACGGCAGGCCAATCGCCGGCCCATACCGGCGAAGCACTAAGGCATCTACAGAAGAGGGCGCACGGGACTGGATAAACCATGAGACCGAACGTCAAATCCGTCGCTATGTTGTGGGAGACGAACCGAGCAAGACGTTCTCCGATGCCATTATGCTCTATAACGCGTCGCCCAAAGCGGCGAAGCAGTTGATCCCAATTGTCGAAGCAATCGGCGACCTGTCGCTAGGCGCGATTTCTGGTGCGCTATTGAAGAGCCTTGGACCAAAGCTGAAACCTAAAGCATCGACCGATACTTGGTGGCGCGAAATCGTGACGCCCGCGAGTGCGGTGATCAACAACGCGCACGAGCTGGAAGGCACGCCGCTCATCCGGGTAAAACCCTACGATAAGTTCGAGCGGATCGCTCAGGACAAGCGACGAGGAAAGCTGAGCCGCGTCGAGCGCACGCCAGCCGACAAGGAATGGATCGAAGCCTTTTGCCGTGTCGCTGATCCGTACAATGCTGCGCTGGTCCGCTTCATGTTTGAGACGGCGACACGGATCGATCAGGCCGTGTCACTGGAGCCCGATGACCTTCGACCGCACGAAAACAAAGTCCGAGTGAAGGCTCAGAAGGGACATCCGGAAAGTTGGATCACCGTCTCTCCTCAGATGATGGACGAGCTTCTCGCACTGCCGCCGAAGCGACCAAAGAACCGTAAGACTGGCAAACTGATGAAGGCGCGTGTTTTTGGTTATGGCAGCTCCACCGGTTACAACACGCGCTGGAAGACGATCTGCAAGCGCGCGGGCATCCCTTACCTTTCAGCCCACCCAGCAGGGCGGCACGGTTTCTTCACTGAGCTAGTCGTGCGCCAAGGTGTCGACCCGGTCACCGCAGCCAAGGCTGGTCGCTGGTCAGACCCCAATTTACCCATGCGCATCTATGCCCACGCAGAGACCGATGAGGCCGACATCAGAGCCCGTTTTCGTACAAACGACGTACAGGATGACGCTGTACAAACACCCAAGAGCAAGAAATCACAAAAGGAATAGCGCTATGAACGCATCCCTCCTAAGGGGCAGGTTGCAGGTTCGAATCCTGCCGGGGTCGCCATTTTGAAAACTGCATGATTTTTTCTCCTATCTTACAGTGTGTTATGTGGCTGTGTCCCATTTTAGAGTAGGTGTGTCCCATTTCAGGCTACCTCTACCAGTAATTTCACTAAGCGTTCACGATCCGCTGCCCGGGTATAGCGTTCGACTTCCGACAAGGTGTTGTGTCCAGCTAACGAAGCGATTTGACGTGACGAAATACCTTTCTCTGCCCAGTAAACGCATAACGCTTTGCGCAAGCCATGAAGGCGGGAAGTGATTCCAGCCGCGCGAGCGGCATCTCCAAACGCGTTTCCCAGACTGATGGCTTTGAAAGGTTTTCCCCGGTCAGTCAGAATGAATGTTGGCGCTATTTCAGGTGTCCTATCGATCACCGTCCGTAACTCAGCAGTTAGCGGAACTATGGCGGTGGTGCCGGTTTTCAGTCGCTTATAAACCAACAGATCACCCGAGATATTCTTGCGACCCAAATTAGCTAAATCAGACCGTGCCGCACCGGTGTAGAGCGCCAGATCGAATATGAGCCTTGCACGGGTGCCTATCGGCCAACGTGCCTGGAATGCGGCGATATCTTCGGCGTCGGCAACCTCAAACCCCTTGATTTTGGGTTTATCCAATTCGATCCCAACCATTGGGTTTTTTCGGACGAAGCCCAAGCGGCGTAGATGCTCGAAAACAGGTTTGAGGGCCTTGTATTCATTGACTGCGCCATGCCCCCCTTTGGCATAAAGTGCGCGCTCAATGTCCTTGGCTTTGATCGTGCTAATGGGGCGTGCGCCTTGAGCCTTTCGATAGCGTGCAAAAATAGCAGCGCGAGCCGCACGAGTACCCTCGGCGTAATTCGCCCAATCGGAATTTCCGGAAGTATAGAGGTCCAAGGCCCAAGCAACTGTACCCGCTTTTGGCGTTTCCGTGTCGGGTGGCATTTCTTGCCAGCGCGCATGTTCAGCAGCCCAGGCGGCCAATACCTTGGGGTCTAAAGGGTGAAGGCCGTGCACACCGAGAGAGTGTTCAATATTCCCGCGGCGGTAGGTGTGGAACCACCGGCCACGGCGCAATTTAGAGCGGAGATAGGGCAACTTCTTCATGGTGCATCACCCGAGAATGATTTGCCTTCCCATTCATCCTTTATGTGGTTGCTGTCTGGATAGTCGAAAACTACGCCGTCTGGACCCACTCCTTTGATCCGCGCACCAGGGCATAAATCACGGGTGACCTTGAGGGCCTCCTCAATCTGCCGTTTGGTGGGCATGGAGGGGGAGCGCGGGCTAGGCATTGTCACTCCGTCGTCCGAACTTTTCCTCCCATTCAAGCTGCTCGCCGACCTGCTCGCGCAGTTCAGATACATCGATCACAATTCGTACCGCGGATGACATTGTCATATGCGGCATTGGGCTGTCTTGCTCTACTGTCCATTCGCCAAATGCGTCGCGCCGACAAACAACACGATCCACGTTTTGCTGCCCTGCAAAGACCCGATATGCAGAACAAGCAATTTGCCCTGCCTGGTCAGGTGCGACGGACAGTGACAGCAAGTAGCCAAAAACAGTTAGAGCTACAGTTTGATCAAGGTCGAAGATGCGGGCGGACCCTGGGCGGGTTTCAGGGGCGCAAGGAAAATGTCCAACGTGGACCATTTCATTGAAACGTGCTGGATCGATTTCGGCGATTTCGCAGGCTTTCTTGGTTCGGACGCCCAGGCGCATAATAAAAACCTCTTGCTTTCACCAACAGCTTATCAAAACCTATTGCCTATAGCAATCAGTTTTTCGCAGTACTTTGAGTCCTACCCAGTCAATCATCTCCGCCTGGCTAATTGGCTGGTGGTCTTGCCAGCCCTATGCATTGGCAGGGCGCAACTGTTCGCGTCACATGCAAGAAGGGAACAGTCCATGTTGCTCTTACTCCGCTGGTAGTTATTGTTGTGTATGGCCACCTTTACCCAATTTGTTAAGAGCATCAGAGAAGTCGGAAATGACGGCAAAGTCTTTGAAGTTTTCTGCAGGTGGTTCCTCAAGAACGACCCAAAGTGGTCCACCCAGGTCCAGAAGGTTTGGCTCTGGGATGACTACCCAGACAAGTGGGGGCCGGACTGCGGGGTAGACCTCGTGTTTCAGCGCAAGGACGGGAGCCATTGGGCCGTTCAAGCCAAGTGCTACGATGCGAACTACTACGTGACCAAGGCTGACATCGACAAGTTCCTCAGCGAGACGAACCGCGCCGGAATACACGGGCGGCTGCTTATGGCCACCACAGACATGCTTGGTGGTAACGCTACACGGAATTGCTTGTGACAGTCGTAGCCTGGGTCTATCAACGTTCGTCTATGCCCCCCAGTGCAGTAGAGGCCGAATGGAAGGAAGCCTGCAAATTTAGATAGTCGGCCGATTAAGATCAAGCAGCTGTGATCCATGGCGACAAATGAGACCTGCACAAGTCTCGCAGATTAACGCCAGGGGCGCTTGAAACATAGTATTCAGCCGAGTTTAGCTAACTGATCCTTCGGTGAACTTAAGTGCACTGCAATCATGACGATTTCGCACTCACCTTCTCGATCAGGTCCTGCATGTTTAGAATTAGTGAAGGCCGCTGAGTGTTCGTAGAGCAATTTGTCATTGGTGGCCCGGCCGTCCATCCAATTCCGGTTCCGCTGGTAACGGATGTGCTGGCGCTTCCACTCCGTGCTTCTCTATCTTCAGCGCGTGAATTTGAGTTCACCTCACATAATTTCGGCGAGCACACATCGAATTCAGTGAGCTCGAGTGCAACTGTTGCATTATCAAACCTCAGCGATACGGTAGTTTGGCGATTGAATATCGCTTATCAATATCGAGTGAACGCAAGTTCACAAAATTTCTGACTGCCGGGGTTTAGTATAACCCTTTGACCAAAATCAGCCGGTAAACTTGAGTTCACTCAAGTTGTCTTATGAATGCGCTCGGCAAGAACGTCAGCTTTGGGTTTTCGGCGTTTCAGGTTACCCTCGAATTCAAACTTGCGACGGAGGGTTTTCTGATGAATGCGTATTCGATCCAAGAGTATGTCCGGAACATTCGGGCCGTGGTAGCGGAGGAAGCGGATGTCAATGTGATAACGGAGAGGATCAAGCCACTTGCGCTTAGGCTTGCTTCCGATCCGAGCTGGTTCGACGACAAGTACCGGTATACTGATCCACAGCAGGGCGTCGGGCTGCATCTATTGCACGAGGAGGAGAACCACGATCTGGCTGTCTTCGCGATAGCCTGGGCTCCAGGTAAAGGCGTTGCAGCACATAACCACAAGACGTGGGCTGTTGTTTCAGGGATCGAAGGTCAAGAACACGAAACGAATTACAAGCGGCTGGACGACGGGTCACAACCGGGGTTTGCAGATTTGGTAGCGACCAAAGAAGAGACGCTTTATCCGGGGACAGCGGTTTGTTGTTTGCCAGAAGATATTCATAGTGTGATCAACAACGGCGATAAAGTAGCCGTTTCGCTGCACACCTATGGGCGACATCTCAACCATACGGGACGTTCGACTTTCGACGTAACAGCAAAAACCGAAACGCCCTTGATACTAAAGATTGAAAAATAGGGCTCAAACAATCTCAACGCAGAACCGCAACAAGACAGACCTCCGCGAACGTCGGCTTTGACCGCAGAGCAGACCTAGGTGCTTCCTAAGGCTGTTTCCGCCATGCGCAAAAATAGTCCTAGAGACAGCTAACCGACTTTTAACGGAGATTGGTGCCATAATCAGACCGCATTCAAATCGTAGTTGAGTTGTCGAGTTTGGATTGAATGGGAAATTGCGACGTGGAGAGAAGTTATTGCCGCGTAAAGGAGAACGCTGATGAGTTTCACAGAAGCTGAAAGAAAGAAGTGGTTGGAGGAAAAGCGCGCCCGTGAAGGACGCTCTTCGTCGAGCTCCTCTGAACAACCGCAGACTACCGGAAACGTGACCGAATACGCGGTATGTTTACATTGCAATAATCCATTCCTTAGGTCTGAGGGGACAGTGACGCCAGACGCAGCGATTTGTGACGTTTGCAACTATTAAGTTCTGCTCCGTGACCGTCGCGTACAGTCGGCTACGCCTATCGTAGTCTTAGAATATAAGTATGTTTCTTTGTGGAACCCTGATGAAAATTTTAGAAGAGCTGTTGGACAGAATAAATGAACTTAAGTTCACCGACTGGACATTCTGGCAGAAGAAAGAAAGCGGACTTTCGTATCGCCTGGAATGAACGACTGCTATGCGGACAAACCAGTCGTTCGCGATGTGCACTTCCCAACAATGAAGTTTAGTTGTTTGCCGGAGACGCTATCGCGATTTGGGCTATTTGTCGGTAGCGGAAGTCAGATGATTAACTACGTACTCCGCGTCCTCGCCAACGCCATAAAAAAGGCCCGATCCTTGTGTGTGCATCCAATGTAGTCCGCAGAAGTACAGGCCGGCTATATTCGTAACGCCTCGCTCATGGAGCGGGTAACCGCTGCCATCGAAGATTGGCAAGTCGATCCATCCAAAATCTCGGTGAAACCCCGTAGCGTAAATGACTGTCGAGACATTCGCCGCGGCCAAGTCGAAGAACGGCGGTTCGGGGTTCGGCTGCCAATTAACCGGGACTACAACCTCGTCGGGGTCATACAGCCCATTCTCTGCAATGAATTTGTCGATGCTTTCCATCTCCGCATTGCATACCTCGTCTACCGCTTTGAGTGTCTCTTCAAGTCCGCCCGCCAGCATTAGGCACCCGTTTTGAACACCTTCAACCCTACTGTGCAACTTGACCCCGTCCAGAGCCATCTGACGCAGATCAATCGTACGTCCACCATCTCGTCCAGAGAGATGTGGATGAGCCTTAAACCGGATAGCCGTCCCTTTGGGATGCTCTTTCACCGCCATACTCATGTACCCAGTCGCCAAGTCCCATTCAAAAATGTCGCGACCTCTATAGCGGCGTGGGATGCGGCCAGCGCTTCCAACGGCAAGGTAGACGTCTCGACCTGATAAATGCAGGTCCTCGGCAACCTGACACCCTGATTGGCCACTGCCGACGATGAATACCGAACCATCCGCCAAGCTCGCAGAGTTGCGATAATCACTTGTATGTATGCCCCTAATTCCTCGAGGTAAATCGTGATGCCAACCTGGGATGTTCGGGTGTTGATGAGTGCCAACGGTGACAACTATGTTCTGCGCTCCGATTACGCCGTCCGACGTTGACAATTTGAACCGACTTGGCCCCGAGCCGGCTTCGACCCTAGTTACCTCAACGCCAGCTCTGTAGGGCGGATGAAAACTTCTCGCATATTCTTCGATGTAGTTCACGATCTCATCGCGGAGCATGAAACCATCAGGATCGTCGCCCTTGTAATGGAAACCCGGAAGTCGGCAGAGTTTGTTAGGCGACACAAGACAGAAGCTATCCCAGCGGTTACGCCAAGTATCGCCAATTTGCCCTCGGTCTAAAACAACGTGATCACGTCCAGCCTGCTTTAAATGCCAGCTGACGGAAAGACCGGCTTGCCCTCCGCCCACAACCACTGTGTCAATCAAGGTACGCATAACAGCTAACCTTTTTATAAATTTTATCTCTTACAGCTTGACGCTTCAACTTACTGATATCGGCATGGGGCTTGACGCGGTCACTCGGTGCAGGTCGCTTGAGCGGCAGCATTGCAGACGTAGAGACATCAAGGTTGTCGGGTTGCCGCCCCAGCATTGACTAAAGCAGCCATCCCCCCGTCGACAAATCGGACGTGTTTGAAACCCATTGAAGTTAAGACGTTCGCTGCAGCGGCACCTCGATAGCTTGGAGCCCCTCCGCACGTTGTAAAGATTGTCTTGGTCCGGTCCTGCAATTCCGGACTCCGATACTCGCTCTCCAGGTCTGCCATCCAGGCAATTGCGCGGCCGGGTGCGGCAATGGAATTTGGATAGACACCGGTGGATTCCATTTCCGCGGTATCCCTCACGTCTACCAAGAGTGCGTTTTGGTCACTCTTCAATGTTGCGAGTGCATCCTCCGCGGAAATGCCTTCTGCGGCCGAGATCTCCTTTTCTTCCATCTGCGCAAACGTGCGCGCCATATCGACCTCCCTTTGGCTGGGTGGGTGCAAGTTTCTAAACACTCACGGGTCTGATCAAAGTCGCCAGATATTCCCTTGTCTCACCATCCCATTGAGCGGGATTCTCGTCATGTGCAACTTGCGCATGAAGTTCCATGAGTTTCTAAACTTCGTCCTTGGTCTCGGCGACTACGCTTGCGGGACACGCCTCCATGCCCTCGCAATCCCTACAAGCATATGAAAATGCGTTCGCCATTACTTCCCTCCCCAAAGTTCTAACCGAGGATAGCAGATTTGGCGTAATTCACCGAATCCGACCTGGAGAGTGACTATTTGTAAACTTCGGTTTCCACTATGAAAGGCTGTTTTGGGCTCGTCGCGGTCATTCGGCAAAATTGCGTGAACGTCTGCCTTGCGGACAAAGCAGCCGTTGGCTGCTATGCGGTGCTGGTAGTCAGCAGATCAAAACACCCTGAGTCAACCTTGTGGCTCTGCACTGGCGTCATCTTGCTTGAGAACACCACAGTCAGCAGGAGCCCAAAAGGGTTTTGTCGCCTCGGCAAGGACTGCGCGAATGGCGGGCTCAAACCGATCCCCGTAAATTTCCAGTTCGACGACGCGTTCCGCTACATCAGGAGGAAGTAAGGAAAGATCGTAGAACTCGTCAGCCTGTGCACCTTCTTGAAAAGCTACTGTTGCGAGGATGGCGCAAAAAGTAATTGCCTTGGACATAGTATTCTCCTTAAAATTTTGTGTGGCCCGGTACCGTTTGCTAGGTCGCAGAGCGAATGCCGATAGGAAACCTGTCCCAGGTCACGAAAGTCACGAAAGCCGGCACGAAATTTGGCGAAAACTGAAAATATCCTTCTGTTAGGATCTATTAGATTCGACGTAGAAACCGGGGTCCTAATGTCCGACGGCGGTTTGAACGTGACACTCCGCCCCCAAACGGCACGTGTCCTGAAAAGATTAGCCGCCAATCCAGGTCAGCTCGTTACAAAAAACGATCTACTGAACTCAGTCTGGACAGACACCCACGTAACAGACGATAGCCTCGTGCAATGCATTTCGGAAATTCGTCGGGCGCTCGGCCCATCGAATAGCAAACTGTTGGTGACCGTCCCAAAACATGGCTACAAACTCATGGCTTCCCCGGGGCACAATTTCGAAGCGGAGGTAAAATCCGGGTTGTCTGCGAGGCAAAATCAAAAACGCCTGAGAAACGCTTTTTTTGTGGCGACTGCCGCGGTGGTTCTCTTGGTTGCAGGAACAATCTTGTACTTGCGACCTTTGGATACGACGCTGGACGGCCCAGTGACTTTAGCGGTACTCCCATTCGCCAATCTGAGCGAAAACACTGGACAAGAATATTTGTCCGTCGGTCTGGCTGAGGACTTGCTGACTGATCTTTCTCACAATAACGAACTGACAGTACTGTCTCGCAGCGCCACTTTCAGTTATCGACAATTCGATGACGCCGCGGAAAAGATACGTGAAGAGCTTGGTGCATCTCACATTATCGATGGAAGCGTCCAACGGGACCGCGAACGCATTAGAATAAGTGTACAGCTTGTCGACACCAGCACCGGTGCTACCGTTTGGGCAGAGCGTTTCGATCGAGAAATTGGCGAACTTTTTGACCTGCAAGATGACCTGAGGGAGCGAATTCTCGGCGAGCTGTTGGCCGAATTCGGCCTAAATGAAGCATACGCAGCCCGTCCCGCTGATGTTCGCGCGTATGAAATGCTCTTGCAGGGGCGTTATTTCGAGGCAAGTCTGACGCACTCAGGGGTTGTTGAGGCGATCGAGTTGTACAAACGCGCGATCGATATTGATCCATCCTATGGTGATGCGTACGCGCGTCTCGCCAACATGTATGATTTCATGTCACGGTATGGATGGAGTGCCTCTGCCGAAGGAGATCGAGCACTTGCTCTCGAAATGGCGGAGCGCGCCACGCGGCTTGATCCGGAAAACCCCTTTGCGCACTGGTCGCTTGCCCGAATTTTGTCCCGCGTAGATGGCAGCAACGAAAGTGCGGCACGCGCAATTAATCATCTTGAGCACGCGATCACACTCGAGCCGGATTACCCTGACGCTTATGCTTTCTTAGCACTTTTGAAAATTGGAAACGGTGAATACGACGCTTCGCGCAATTCGATCGAAAAAGCCTTCGGTTTGAACCAGAAGCCACCTTCCTGGTATATCCGCAACCGCGGAATCATTTCGTATTTTGAAGGAAATTACGATGCAGCAATTGTCGATTTTACAATGTCCGCCGAAATGAATCCGACTGCGCATTTTTCCAGAATTTGGCTGGCAGCTGCACTTGCTCGGGCCGGACAAACCGAGGACGCGGAATGGGAACTGGAGGAGGCTTTGGCCCTCGGTGCACCGGATACGGTAGATGCAATCTTGCGTTCAAACGAGTTGATCCGCGACCCCTCACTTCGCTCAGAATATTCCGAGGGTCTCCGAGCCGCCGGCGTGCCGGATTGACAAAATTTAAGTGTAAAGTTCTGGCGGAAAAGCTACCGCGGATGGCTCGGCTCCTGATCGAAATTTGGTCTGCGCCGCATTCTGCACGGCGTTTTTGCGTTTCGTACTCACTGCGGACGGCATCAATCCACTAGAACGTCGCCTTTGGCCTTAAAGCCGTCGTTAGCTGCAACGCCGCACAAAAATGTTGGATCAGCGCCTGCTTTGAGATCGCAGCGGACATTCGCTGCACCTTGCTTGAACTTCCACTTTGCGGACGGATCGGCCGTTTGCCGCATTTCATCTTCATCCCATCTTTCCGACCAAACATTGATAGGGGGCTGTATTCGATTAGATAAGCGGAAACCTAACCCCTGCTCTTGGGGAACCCCATTGCTCTACAAACGTCTTTGGCATGATGTTGAAAGTCAGCTTCAATCCCTTCTGAAGAAATTTTCTTAGCACAAAGGGCTATGTCTACACTCAATCCGTGCGCCATGGTTTATCCTCGAGCTAAGCGATTAGTAAATTGGCTTATTCGAAAATGGGCGCTGAACTTTCTGTTTGAGTTGGCTTCAGATTAACTTTTGTTAACCGTCGCAATTCAAAGTGCGCCGGGTATCCGATACCTCTCAACCAAAAGACCGGCTTTCGAAGATGAGCAAAAGACTTGTGATTTCGTGTCAACCGAAACGCCTTGAGAGCAAGTGACTTCTCTTGGTCATTCGTAGCTGGTAGCTTTCAGGCATGATTAAGAAATATAGCGGTTCCTTTGGACCCATTGGAAACGAAAACCCAGTGCGCGTCTCATTCAGTATTGAATGGCGTTGCCCAATTTGTGGTTCAGAGAACGTCGACATCTCGGGCCAGTCTTTCTCCAATGTCTGCGATGGCGGACCAAGTACGTTCGATGAGTTGTCCGATTGGCAATGCGGTGATTGCGGACACACTGCTAACGGGCTGGAAACGCTTGAAAACCCTTTCAATCATCGAGTTTTCGACTTTGAGGAACACGAGGAAACTGACTTCGACACAAGCCAGAGGAAATAGTTCAGAAGCTGCGGCAAGTTGATGTGCTTGTCGGCCAGGGAATGATGCGTGCAGATGCGATCCGCGAGGTTCGCATAACGGAACAAACCTATTACCGGTGGCGCAAGCAATATGGTGGGATGGGAACCGATCAACTAAAGGAACTCAAGCGTTTGCAGAAGGAGAATGAGCGTCTGCGGAAGGCCGTTTCTGACCTAACACTCGACAAGCTCATCCCGGCCTGTCCGCTAATGAGACCAAGGTGCACGCGTAACCCCAAAATGGCCACGGCCTGCGTACCGATCAAAAGATCGGATACGTATCAGCGACTTCCGAGAACACGCAAAATCTCACTTGTGAACAGCAGCCGGTTCATACATTTGAGCTCGACGCGGTCATTCACTCAATCGCGACGAATGACCATTGTGCGGACTTCGCTGTCACTCCAAGAATGTTTGCAGGCGGAAGCTTCGTCTTCGTGCATTTTGTCGAATCAGTTCTACTTACACCGGTCTCAAGTCCATTTTTTGTCACCCAGCATTGCGCAATGCGAGCTCTCTGCCGCGTTGAGCGAAGCCCTTTAAAACCAGGTTTTCTCCGATAGTTCTATGGAAGCACTTGCCGGGAGGTCGCGTTGAGGTCAGGTTTGCAAATGTCGTGATCGCACTCTGGGACACGGTAAACAGCCGGTAGATCAATGGCAAAAACATGATACGAATGATTGAAATCATTGACGAGGATCTCACGGGACACGTCGTCAACGTCCGGCACATTGTCGCCATCAGCGGTAATAATTCGGGAGTCCGGGTGATCCTTCTTTCCACGGGCCGAGAAATCCGGCTGCATGAAAGCGAGGATATCGAGACACTCCTGGAAAGAATACACGATACTGAAGTATACGGCACGCATGAATAGGACGTAGCTTCGGTGCAGTTGCGCTTTCGGAATAAAATCCTGCGCGAGGCGCGGCGCAACTATCCACTAAATTCGGAAGCGCAGAAGATTGAAATTTCAATTGTGGATGCGTCCGAGTGGCAGGCCGCGCTTGCAAAGGAACCGGCCGTGACGCTATCGAGTTATGGCGTGCCCAAGTTGATCTTTCAGTCTCCGCCACTAGAATTGAGTGCTGCCGAAACTCTGGCCAGGCGACAGGTGGAAACAAGTTGAGACCTTACCGTTTTTACCGGATCCGCGCATTTGCGGTTCCATGAGGCAGTTTTCGGCGGCATGTCGCGATAATGCCGACTATGTTGCACGCGTCGCTTTTCATATCGCACTGTTGGCTCGCGAACAGGACTGGAATGTTCTGACAAGCAAACCGCTCGTAATCAATGGAAACAAAGCCCTTGATGGAAATCAACGTCCGCCTGTTTACAAATGATAAGATAGATTCTGACTGAAAATTCTTAGGGGGACTGAGATGGTAACCCGAGCGCCAAGCGCATTACCGGCAGAGATGCTCCGCCAAAAATGTGATCCTGCAATTCTTCAAGTTGGCAGAACCGAGAGTGCTGGCGAAGAACGACTTGTCGGGCAGGAACGCGCACTTCGCGCCTTGCGGCTGGCAGTCGAGATTCGCCACGAGGACTTCAACCTCTTCGTGCTGGGGCCGAAAGGTACCGGGCGTCATACAGCGGTCGAACAAGCCCTGCGCGCTCATGCTGAAACCCGTACCCCCCCTTGTGATTGGGCATATGTCAACAATTTCGACACTCCGCACAAACCGAACGCGCTCAAACTACCGTTTGGCATGGCGAGTCGTCTGAAAATCGAGATGGAGAGCATAATCGACGATCTGGCCGCAGACGTGCCAGCCCTTTTCGAATCCGACGAGTACCAAACTCAGAGGCGGTCGATTGAAGAGGAGTATAGCGATCGTCACGAACAGTCGATGGCCGATCTCACCGAGCGCGCCCGCGCGGAGAATATCACATTGATCAGGACACCAATGGGTTTCATGGTCGCCGCCACTCGCGACGGGCAAGTCCTGAAAACCGAGGATTTCAAGAAGCTGGCCAAAGACGAGAAAGTTTACATTGAAGAAAAGGTGGAAAGCTACCAGGATGAACTTTCCGAGATCCTGAGAGATGCCTCAAAACTGGAACGTGAACACCGCGCGCGTGTCGTTGCCCTGAATGCCGAGATGGCGGAGCGCGCGGTTTCTGGCAGGATCAGCGAGGCGGAGGTGGCCCTAAATCAGATTGAAGGCGCTACGAAATATCTTGCCCGGGTTCGAAAAGACATGATCGAGAACCCCGAAATCTTTTTGCAGGCTGCGTCACGGAGGCAAGCCGGCCCCTTTCCTGAAGCAGTTGGAAAGTCGCATCTGGACCCGATCTTCCGCCGTTACGAGGTCAACGTTATCGTCTCCCACGACCCAGAGAAGGACTCTGCCGCGCCCGTAGTTGTAGAGGACCTTCCTACGCTGGAGCGGCTGGCCGGGCGGATTGAGCACTTATCCCAGATGGGCTCACTGGTTACGGATTTTTCGCTCATACGTCCCGGGGCGCTGCACCTCGCGAATGGGGGGTACCTCCTTGTCGACGCGCGACGACTTCTCGGCGAACCCTATGCTTGGGACGCGCTGAAGCGTTGCCTGAAGAAACGATCCATCTCAATTACCTCTCTTGCGGATCGGATGAGTCTTTTCTCAACGACGTCGCTGGAGCCAGAACCTATTCCTCTCGACGTGAGGGTGGTTCTTGTTGGCGACCGTATGTTGCACGCCCTGCTTGTCGCACTGGACTCGGAATTTTCCGAACTTTTCAAGGTGCAGGCGGATTTCGAAGGCGCCGTGGAACGTAGCGACGAAACCTTGGCCGGCATAGCATCAATCATTCGCGCCTTCGTCCGGCAGAACCACCTGCTTCCGATATCAGATGTTGGCACCGCCAGGCTTATGGACGAAGCCACGCGGATCGCCGACGATGCGAGGAAGCTGACGCTGCGATTAGGCTTGCTGACGGACCTCCTGCGCGAAGCGGAACACTACGCTCGCGCGGATGGAAATTCGACAATTAATGACGTCGACATTGAACGCGCCGTGCAGGAGCGCGAGCGGCGTGCCTCGCGCGTGCAGGAACGGTTTCAGGAAGCGATTTCACGGCGAACAATACTGATCGACTCCGATGGCAAAAGGATTGGTCAAATAAATGGGTTGTCCGTAATCGAGACGGGCACGCATAGGTTTGGCAGGCCGTCGCGGATCACAGCGCGGGTCCGGCTGGGAGCGGGAAAGCTGATCGACATTGAGAGAGAGGTCGAACTCGGCGGCGCTCTTCATTCCAAAGGTGTGATGATTCTGGCTGGGTATCTCACGTCAACCTTCGCGCTCGACGTGCCCTTTTCTTTGCAGGCCAGCCTTGTTTTTGAGCAGAGCTATGGCGGGGTCGATGGCGACAGTGCGTCCTGCGCGGAACTCATTGCCTTGCTTTCGGCGCTTTCAGGTAGGGCGCTCAGGCAAGACCACGCGATTACCGGATCAGTCAATCAGCTAGGCGAGGTGCAGGCAATTGGCGGCGTAAACGAGAAAATCGAAGGCTTCTTCGATGTCTGCGCCGAGCGTGGCCTGACGGGGAACCAAGGGGTCATTATCCCCGCGTCGAATATCGAGCATCTTATGTTGCGTGACCGTGTCGTCGATGCAGTTAACAATGGCACCTTCCGGATCATCCCGATCACGACCGTGGACGAAGGCGTCGAAATCCTGACCGGCTGCCTGGCAGGGGAAAGAGAAGATGGCGGCAATTTCCCAAACGGAAGCGTGAATGCCGAAGTCGAAGAACGGCTTCGCGGCTTCGCGAAGGATCGAAAGGCTTTCGCGTCGCGCAATGACTCGAGCGAGGCTGGGGATCGGTGATGAATGAAAACGCTTTGCCCGAGAGCCATCTTCTGGTCGCAGGCATCAGCCTTGCCGATGTGGAGGCGACAATGTCGTTCGCCCGATTGATACTGGAACGACTACAAGTTGTGCCGGCGGGACTTCTCGTCGAAATGAGGATTTCAAACTTTGCAACCGGTACGGGACACAGGATCGTCTCCAAAGGCGGTGCGCTTCAGGACATTCCTTCCGATGAGAAACTGCAACAAGTCTCAAAAAGCGAAGCGCGCGCACTAAGGACCCTAATGTCCCAGCTTGCTGCCGAGCGGTCCACTCGTTGGAGCTGCGAGGTCGCCGAAGGCGATCTTGTGGCCTGCGCCTGTGCCGCCACAGCGGGGGATGACGTCTTGCTGCTTTGTCAACGTCCGATGCTTGGGTTTAACGGCAAAGTTTTACTTCTGGGAGCGGCGAAAATACACTCGGCGACCGCTTTGAATTTAGCGCAGGCACTCGCCAAAGCGTCTGAGACTTCGGTCCTTGAGATCGAGGCGGGGGATGTGGACGCAGAAGAAATTTTTAGTCGAGTGGATCGAAGCCGTACCGCGGCGATTGTTGTCGATCTCAACGTGGGGCCACTCACGAGCGAAGAAGACCTCAGGCGACTGGTTTCTGCGGCACGCTGCCCCGTTGTCGTCATCGGGGCCAACCGGACAAGGCACCCTGCCCTGGTCGAAGATGCGGATGGTCAAGGATTGGGAGTTTGAGCGCATGGTTGAAGGCGGTCTGATTTTCGCACGGACCGTTCATACCTGGATGTCCACGTTCTACAAAATTTCAGTTCAAAGCGTACGTGTGCCAAGTGAGGACCTTTCGCTCTTTTTAGATGATGGCGCAGTTAGGACCAATGACTGGAACGGGCTCGGAGCAGACGTTCGGCAGAATTCAGTGAATGACTGCTCTGCGGACAAACCCGCCGCTCAGATGTACCCGCATTTTCGATTTGAGCCAAAGTTACCAATTTTTACTACGGTCAAGACGAGCGCGGCGCAAAGCAGAGGCAGCATCCGCTTCGAGCGGCATATGGTTTGCGGTGGAGATGTCATTCTCAATGAGGCCGATGTCGCGCAGGTCGCGTTCTTTTAGGCGGCTCAGAGAAGCAGCCTGCACCCGGCGTGCGCGGATTTCTACAACGTAGGACCAACCCCAGTGTGCGAACCGGCGTAGGGAGGAAGTGATTTGTGTGGTAGAAAAGGTTGTGTTGGTGTTGAAGGTTGTCATCTTTTCGATCCTCATTGGATGGTTTCGAGATGCCCTGAGCTTGCCGAACTTGTCCGGTTTGCGGCTAGTGCAGATCATGAACTGCCTCCAGTACAGATTGTGAACTGGATGGGTGCGCCTCAGATCGTGTAGTCTTGATCCAAAGGGAGATACGCGCATGAAAACACAGCCATATGGAATAGTCTGCTCGATCTCGCATGCCTGCGAAGTCCTCGAACCGCGTTGGACGATCCCGATACTTTCGGAAATGTGGGCTGGTTCCACCCGCTTCAACGACATCAAACGCGGTGTTGGCAACATCTCACCGGCACTATTGACCAAGCGCCTCAAGGAGCTTGAAAAACAGGGGTTGATCGAACGAATTGAAGATCCTGCAACTGGCCAGGTGGATTACCTTCGCACTCAGCGCGCAATTGATCTCGAACCCGCCCTGTTGGCGCTTGGAGAATGGGCGCAGTGTAACATTGAGGCGAGGCAAGCTCTACAGGACACGGACGTATCTACCTTGATGTGGCAAATGAGGGGGTTGATCTCCACAGATCAGTTGCCAAACCGCCAAGTAGTCATTCAGTTTAGGTTCAGTGACCCGAACCTGGAGTACGATACATACTGGGCGTTGATCAGGCCAAAGATGGATGTTGAAATATGCTCCAGCATTCCCGGATTTGACGTTGACCTTTACGTAGAGACCGATCGCATTTCACTCGCAGCCATCATCATGAATCGCACCACAATTTCACGTGAATTGGATGCTGGTCGGCTTTTCCTGAGCGGTGACGCGCTGTTGGCCCGCACGATGGATAAATGGCTTTACCACCGGACCAACCTTGAACCACACAAGGTTAAACTGCTTGATGAGGACTCAACGCCAATGGAGACCCACGACGCATTCAGAGCAAGAGCCTAACCTGCGAATAAATGCATTTGACGGCATATATGGGCTCGAGGCAGTCATCCGAGTCTTTCAGTCAGATGACGGCTTAGGAACGGATAGCGGTCATTGTTGGTGGTCATTCCGAGGATTTTCGCCTGAAGGTCTGCATTGAACGGCAGTGGACGTTCGCTGAAATCTGCTGAACAGCAGAGTTGCGGACGAAGCGGACGCTTCCCGTTCTTTCGAGAGGGTCCGCACCTGTAGCTAACTCTCTTCCAATGGCTTCATAAGTTGAAAGACCTGCTGGCGCATCCATTTTGCCATCGGATTTTCATCAGATCTTTTGTGCCAAATCGCGATGATCAAGGCAGGAGCGATTTCGAACGGTGGCGTGAAATGTTTAAGGTCAAATCCTATCGAGACCTTTTGGGCCAGTTGCGTCGGCACCAGCGCGATAAGATCGCTTTCGCTGACGGTTCTGCACACGCCCGAAAACACCGGCAAAGTCATGGCGACCTGACGTTTTCGTCCGACCTTTGCCAAGGCTGCATCCCCCATGGCCGACATTTTGCCCTCAGGAGAAAACAGGACATGGGACAAGTCGCAAAAAGTTTCCAAAGACATTTCACCGCCGCTAACAAAGCTTGAAAGCGCGGGATTTGTGGCTCTGCCAATGACGGAAAAAGACGAATGGAACAGAGGTTCGTGATTTATCCACTCTGGCAGTTCCGTATCCGGAATAAGGGCGACGTCGGCCTGATATCGGTCAAGGCTTTCGACGTAATTGTAGGGAACCAGATCGACCAACTGGGCGGTTATTCCCGGTGCATTATGACTGAGGTGGGCGCCAAGCGCTGGCATCAGGAGTTCTGCAAAGAAATCGCTTGCCGAGATTTTGAAGTTGCCCTGTGCCTGCAGAGGATCGAAATCGTCGGGTGGGGTTAGCAATCCTTCCAGCCGGTTGAGTTCTTCGCGCAAGCCATATTTGATCGAAGCGGCGAAATCGGTTGGGACCAACTTGTTCCCATGTCGGACAAACAGGGTGTCATCTAAGGAATGTCGCAGCCGGTTCAGGGCATTGGACACCGCAGATTGCGACAACCCCAGCCTTTCGCCGGCCTTAGTCGTCGACCCTTCGCGAAGAATAGCGTCCAGAATTCTGAGCAAATTAAGGTCAAGCGTTGCGAAATTCACGTTGGTGATACCCTGTATTTTGAACTTTCGTTGGAGTGATACCGAATAATCCCGGTAAAATGAAACCAACGAAAGCGCTTTCGTTTCATCTCAAGAACGGGGACTGAAACGATGAAAGATTTGATGACTGATGACGCCACTATCGAATGGCTTGGCGTCCGTTACAATACCATCCTGACGGTGGAAGAAACCGGTGGGGCCATGTCGATCGTCGACAGCCTGTCGCCCGTCGGCAGCGGACCGCCCCGCCACGTTCATCACAATGAAGACGAAACATTCGTAATGATCACGGGAACCTGCAAAATCTGGATCGAAGGGATCGAGACGATTGCGGGTCCGGGGGAAAGCGTCTTCATCCCGCGCGGAAAGGAACACACATTCAAGGTGATCGGCGACGAACCGTCTCGCCATCTCGTTATTCTGACCCCGGGCGGCTTTGAGGGGTTCTTTCAGGACATGGCGGATGGACAGTGCCAAATCCCCGAGGATATGCCGGTCATCGAAGCCTCTGCCACCAAACACAACATGACCTTCACCGGTCCGCCATTGGATTGAGCTCCATGAACAAGCACATTGTATATCACATTCCAGTTTGCCCATTCTCCCAACGGCTCGAAATCCTTTTGGAACTTCGCGGTTTGCAGAACGCGGTCGAGTTCAGAGTTGTCGACATCACCAAACCACGTGACCCCGAGCTCTTGCGAAAAACCCGTGGGACAACCGCCCTGCCGGTATTGGAAACGGAAGAAGGTCACATCATCAAGGAAAGCTTGGTGATCCTGCGTTATCTTGATGAAGTTCTGGAGGGGCCACGGCTTCGCCGCGCCGATCCTCGCGAACATGCGATCGAAAGCATGCTGATTGCCAAAGAAGGCCCCTTCACCATGGCGGGCTATATCTATGTCATGAACCAGGACCGGGCACAGAAAGAGGCCCACAATGACAAATTGCTCTCACTGTACCGGGACCTGAATGACTTTCTGATGGAACATAACCCGGATGGGACCTTCTTGTTTGAGGAGTTCGGTTTGGCCGAAGCCGTATTTGCGCCTGTCTTCAAACGCTTCTGGTTCCTGGATTACTACGAGGGTTTTGAGCTGCCTGTCGGGCCGGAATATGCACGTGTCAAAAAATGGCACGCCGCTTGCATGGCCCACGAGGCCACAGGCCAGGTCAACGAAGAAGAGATTGTCAAACTGTACTATGACTATGCATTGGGCGCGGGAAATGGTGCGCTGGTTGAAGGACGATCTGTGTCCAGCTTTGCCTTCCAACCTGAATGGCAATCGCGCCCTATGCCACCACGCGACAAATATGGAACGTCGGCCACCGACGTCGATTTGGGGCTTGTCGATATTGGCGCAATCCTCGCTGATGCCAATTCCGATCAAACTTACGCCCACCCGACATCTGGCTAACGAATGCCAATTCGGACATCTGTCTAGCTGTACCAGCCGGATAGGTGTCCGATTTGGGCTCGGTGCGGTCATTCGCAGAATTTTCGTGAGCGTCTGTTTTGCGGACAAAGCCGATCTTCGGTCCGATCCAAGAAACTGGAGGTTCTGGCCCATAGCCGCCATCCATCGATACGACGAATTGCTGCGTTTGCATTCCGCCTTGCAGGCATTCGCATTCGATCGACGCCTAACGGTCTCGCGTTCACAGGCATCCGAATTGCATCAGACTATCAGATGCGCTGGTTCCTGAAACAAAGTAAAAAAATATAGCATTTTTTCAGAATACTTTTACCATGTGGTCAAATTTGGGGGAGGATGAATGCTCGACATTATCATCAGACAAGCCCGCCTGCCAGATGGCCGAGGGCCGCTGGATATTGCGATCAAGGGTGGCCGCGTCGCAGAAATTGCCCCCAAGATCGAGGCTGAGGCGGGCGAAGAAATCGGTGCGGCTGGGCGCTTGGCTTCACCCCCCTTTACCGACCCACACTTCCATATGGATGCGACCCTGAGCCTAGGATCGCCTCGCATGAATGTCTCGGGGACACTATTGGAAGGCATTGCGCTTTGGGGTGAGCTGAAACCCCTGCTGACACCTGAAGCAGTGATTGACCGCGCCATGCGATATTGCGACCTTGCCGTATCGCAAGGGTTATTGGCTATCCGTTCGCATGTGGATGTTTCATCCGCACCTTTGGTTTGCGTTGAAGCGCTGTTGGAGGTCCGCAAGCAGGTCGCCCCCTATATTGATCTGCAGCTGGTAGCATTCCCGCAAGATGGTCTTTACCGCGCAGAAAACGCGGAAAAAAACCTGATCCAAGCCCTTGATTTGGGTGTCGATGTGGTGGGCGGCATCCCGCATTTCGAACGCACGATGTCGGAAGGTGCCCGGTCGGTCAGGAGACTTGCCGAGATAGCGGCGGACCGAGGTCTGATGCTGGATTTGCATTGCGATGAAAGCGACGATCCAATGTCGCGACACGTGGAAACATTGGCCTATGAGACCACGCGCCTTGGGCTTGGCGGGCGGGTAACGGCAAGTCATGTCACCGCGATGCACTCGTATGACAATTACTATGCATCGAAGCTAATTCCGCTGATCGCAGAAAGCGGCATGAACATAGTGCCCAATCCTCTCATCAATATCACGCTGCAAGGCCGCTCGGACACCTATCCACGCCGTCGGGGTCTGACCCGAATTCCAGAGCTGCGCGCGGTAGGTGTGAATGTCGCCTTCGGACAGGATTGCACGATGGACCCATGGTATCCGCTTGGCTCCGCCGACATGTTGGAAGTTGCTCATATGGGCGTGCACGCCGTGCCGATGACATCCCGCGAAGCGATGGAGTGGGCGTTTACTTCCGTTACTCAGAATGGCGCCAAAGCAATGGGCTTGCCCGACCCGACGATTCGCGAAGGCGGCCCTGCCAATATGGTTGTGCTGCAAGCGCAGGACCCGATTGAAGCTGTTCGTATGAAAGCCACCCGGCTTGCCGTTATCAAAAACGGAAAGGTGCTGGCCCGCACAGAACCACGAATGGCCGCGCTTTCTTTGCCCGGCCGTCCCACAACCCTGGATCCCGCAGATTACGCGCCCAGGCCCAATACTCAGGAAGCTCGATAACAAGAAGAATTGCCACCAACAGAAGAGGATCTACTAATGAAACTCACCACAACCCGCCGTCAACTGATGGTCGGCGCTGCGGCAACGCTGGCCCTGCCGGCTTATGTCCGTCGCGTGAATGCACAATCTGCGACCCGCGTCGCCGGAGTGCACATGTCTCCGGTCGAAAATGCGTGGAACAGTCGCATCCATGTGGCTATGCAGGAGGCCGCAGATGCTGGTCTGATTGAGTATGAGTTTTCAGAAGGTGTCGCTCCGACCGACTATCCCCGTGCGATGCGTGAATATGCCGAAGGTGGTGCGCAAATCATCTGGGGCGAATCTTACGCTGTGGAACGCGAAGCGCGCGAAGTGGCGGGTGATTACCCCAACACCGCATTTCTGATGGGGTCTTCCGGCGGGCCGGAAGGTGACAATTTTGGTGTCTTTGGCACCCGCAACCACGAGGCAGCCTATCTGGCCGGGATGCTCGCGGGCCAAATGTCAGAAAGCAATGTTTATGGTTCGGTCGGTGGCTATCCGATCCCCGAGGTGAACCTGTTGATCAATGCTTTCCGCATGGGCGTAAGCGAAGTGAACCCAGACGCCACCTTCGTCAACGGCTTTATCGGTGCATGGTTCGATCCGGCCCGCGCGCAGGAAGCTGCGATTGCCCAGATCGATGCGGGCGCGGACATTCTGTTTGGTGAGCGCATTGGCACTGCGGATGCGGCCCAAGCGCGAGGTGTGAAGGCCATCGGTTCACTCATCGATTATACGCCGCGATACCCGGGCACGGTCTTTGCCAATGCAATCTGGAATTACGGTCCGACCATCCAGGCCATCGTGGCGGATGTTCAGGCCGGTAATCCAACGGGGCGCAATTACACGGAATATTCCTTTATGGCGCATGGCGGCAATGAGCTGATCTATGTCGCCGATGAAGTACCCGCCGACGCCATTCCGGGGATGGAGGCCAAACAGGCCGCAATTCAATCCGGTGAATGGGACGTTCCGATTGATGAAAGCGAGCCCTCCTGATCCCGAGGGCTTTAACGTGACCGATGCCACAGCTCTTGCAGCTGCCATCACGGCAGGGCAGATCTCTGCCTGCGAACTGATGGAATCCAGCCTTGCCGCCTGCCACGCACGCGCGGATTTGGGGGCCGTGGTATATCTGGACGAAGATATGGCCCGCGATGGGGCAAAGGTTGCAGACACTTTGCCACCAGACCAGCGCGGGCCATTTCATGGGGTTCCGTTTTTGGTGAAAGACCTCGGCGGTTTCGCAAAAGGGCTGCCTGCGGCGGCAGGATCCGCGGCAATCCGTGCGCAATGTCGTAAGCCCGAAAGTGACAGCCACCTGCTGCGACGTCTTCGCCGAGCCGGCCTGATCCCTTTCGGCTTAACCTCAACACCCCCGTTTGGCCTTTCCCTGACATGCGAACCCGATGGCATGGCTGCGACCCGCAATCCATGGAACCCCGTGCTGACACCCGGTGGTTCATCCGGTGGCGCCGCAGCCGCGGTTGCTGCTGGTATTGTTTCAATTGCTCATGCCACGGATGCAGCCGGGTCCATCAGGGCTCCCGCTGCGTGTTGCGGCTTGACCGGGCTCAAGCCTTCTCGTGGCGCGGTGCCCGGAGGCCCTGATTTTGCCAATCACCTGATGGGCATTGCGTCTGAGCTGGTCCTTGCGCGGTCGGTCCGCGACGTAAAGACCGCCTTTGACGCGGTAGCCCAGCCCATGGCCCCGGTATATCTGCCAGAACGCCCCCGCGTCGCATTGGCATTGCCGGAGCGTTGCGGTGCTGACCAGCGCAAGGCTGCGAAAAGTGCTGCCGACGCGCTGCACGATGCAGGCTGTAAGGTGTGCGATATTCATGCCCCCGACCAATTGGGGGATGAGGCTCACGCAATCGCCCGGACCATACTAGCTGTTTCCTTGGCCGAGTGGCTGACTGCACTCAGGATCTCTGATGATAGGATTCCACCACTTGCCGCGACCATGGCCGCCGAGGGCCGTGCGACACCGGCCACAGCGCTTTTTGCGGCCTCACGACAGCTCGCACGTCTGACAAATCGATCTCGCAAGCTTTTCAAGTCTGCCGATGCTGTCCTGATGCCGATCCTCTCGTCTGCACCGCCCGTTGTAGGCACTTTGGATCTGTCCGGCTCCTCCCCAGACGATCACATGGCGCGGCTCGAGGCTTTTGCCCCGAACGCCGCACTTGCAAATGTAGCGGGCTTGCCAGCTTTGGCGCTGCCTTTTGGCATGGCAAATGGTCTTCCACTCGGCATTCAGCTGATTGGTTCCCCCGGCTCGGATTTTGCGCTCCTGAAACTTGGCGCACTTATCGAAGCCCGCGCGCCCGCAATCCATTTTCCGCACCCAATCGCAGGCCTGCCCGCATGACCAAGGTTCTGGAACTAAACGGCATTACCAAGCATTTCGGAACGCTTACCGCAAATGACGATGTGACCCTCACACTAGAAGAAGGGGAAATTCTTGCTCTGTTGGGCGAAAATGGTGCGGGTAAGACGACGCTGATGAATATCCTGTTCGGCCATTACGCAGCGGATAAAGGCTCTGTCAGGGTGTTTGGCAAAGAGCTGCCCCCGGGTCTGCCACGTGCAGCGATCGAGGTGGGTGTGGGAATGGTACACCAGCACTTCACGCTTGCGGGCAACCTCACGGTTCTTGAAAACGTAATGCTTGGTTCCGAACCGCTGACGCGCACCCGTTCTGCTCGTGGCGAGGCGCGCAAGAAATTGTTGCAGATCTCAGAGCGGTTCGGCCTGCCTGTAAATCCAGAGGCCAAGGTTCGGTCGCTTTCCGTTGGTGAACGTCAACGGGTCGAGATTCTGAAAGCGCTCTATCGCGACGCGCGTATTTTGATTTTGGATGAACCTACTGCCGTTCTAGCCCGGCCCGAGGCGATACGCCTGTTCGAAACGCTGCGCGATATGACGAAAGAGGGCCTCTCGCTTATCTTCATCAGCCACAAGCTGCATGAGGTCATGGCAGCCTCTGACCGTGTGGCGGTGCTTCGTGGCGGCAAGATAGTTGCAGAACGCAAAACACCTGAAACCACACCTGAAGAGTTGGCGGAACTGATGGTTGGCCGCAGGGTGGAGCGTCCCGTACGTCAAGACCATGAGATTGGAGCGCCAGTCCTGATCGCAAACGATGTGAGCGTGGAAGAAGACGGTGAGTTGCGGCTGGATGATGTGTCTTTCGCTGTCCATGCCGGTGAAATCCTTGGTATAGTTGGCGTTTCAGGCAATGGTCAGTCCTCCCTCGGAGGGCTGCTGTCAGGATTGGTACATCCAAGTGCGGGTCAGTTAACACTCTTGAACGAAGATATCGGCCATCTGGGTCCGCGCGGCATGATCCGCGCGGGCGCAGGCAGGGTGCCTGAAGACCGGCATGCAGAAGGCGTTGTGAGCGAATTGAGTTTGTGGGAAAACGCGGTGCTTGAGCGCTTGCGCACACCGGAATTTTCGCACCGCGGCTTTGTTCGACAACGCGCCGCCCGGGATTACACTGCGGGACTGATCGAACGTTTTGATATCCGCGGCGCCAGCCCCGACACGCGAACAAGGCTGCTGTCCGGCGGCAATATGCAAAAGCTGATCCTTGGCCGGGTCCTGACCAATGGGCCGCGTTTTGTGCTCGCAAACCAGCCGACGCGTGGTCTTGATGAAGGGGCAATTGCCTCGGTTCATGCCGAGCTTTTGGCAGCACGGGCCGAAGGTGCCGCGATCCTGCTCATCTCGGAAGAATTGGAAGAAGCTGTGGCCCTGTCAGACCGAATACAGGCCATCGTAAAAGCTCGCTTGTCAGAACCGATATCCGCTGATGAAGCCGACCCACAACGCCTTGGCCTGATGATGGCAGGTGTCTGGAAGGAAAATGATGATGCGGCTTGAACGACGCTCACATGTGCCGCTGCACCTTGCGATCATTGCGCCACTGGCCGCGATCTTTACTGCATTGCTTTTGGCCGCAGGTCTCATCGCTGCTGCTGACGTAAATCCGCTAACGGCTTATGGCGAAATGGTGAATGGCGCATTCGGCTCGCGCCTTTCCATCGCCGAGATGCTGACCCGCGCCACTCCGCTTATCTTTACTGGGCTTGCCGCAGCTGTCGCCTTCCGAGCGCGACTTTGGAACATCGGGGCCGAGGGACAGTTCTTTGTTGGGGCGCTGATCACCGCTTGGATCGGTCATTCACTTGGGGTTCCAGGGTGGATCGGTGTTCCGATCTTGATGTTGGCAGGCATGGCGGCGGGCGCGGCCCTGTTGGCAGGGCCTGCCTTTTTACGCTTGCGTTTCGGCGTAGATGAGGTGGTGACAACCCTGCTGCTCAATTTCATCGTGATCCTTTTCGTTGGCCTCATGATTGAGGGTCCTATGCGTGATCCGCTGGCATTTGGGTGGCCCTCTTCGGTGCCCGTAGACGGGGATTACCGCCTTCCGGATCTGATCCCCCGTACACGTCTTCACATCGGGCTGCTTGTTGCAATCGCTGCAGCAGGCGCTGTTTGGCTGATCCTTGCGCGTACTGTTTTTGGTGCTGAAACACGCGCCGCAGGCTTAAACGCCAGTGCCGCTGTCTTTGCCGGAATTTCCCTGCCCCAAACGATCATGGGTGTGGCCCTGCTTTCGGGCGCGCTGGCAGGGCTTGCGGGGTCTGTCGAAGTCATGGGGGTCACTGCGGGGGTCACCACCACCATGAGCCCCGGATTTGGTTATGCGGGCATTGTCGTCGCTATGCTCGCCGCTTTGCATCCGGCCGGAGTGGTCGCTGCCGCTGTTTTTGTCGCCACCGTCTTTGTCGGGGCCGATGCCATGAGCCGTGCGACAGGTGTTCCCAGTTTCATTGCCGATGTGATCGTGGCGCTGTGCCTGCTCACCATGATCGTGGCCCTTCTTTTCACAACCTACCGGGTGCGCCGATGAGTGATGCAATTGATCTGCTGATGAATACCAGTCTTTGGGCTTCCGTGCTGCGTATTGCGACACCGCTCATATTTGGTGTTCTTGGCGCGTTGCTTTGCGAACGTTCGGGCGTGCTCAATCTGGGAATCGAGGGGATCATGACCATGGGGGCGATGAGCGGTTGGCTTGTAGTCTACATGGGCGCACCATTGCTTGTAGGCCTCATTATTGCAGCGCTATGCGGCGCGGTGATGGGATTGCTTCATGCCATGCTGACAGTTCCACTTGGGCTTTCGCAACACGTCTCAGGGCTGGGCATAACGCTGTTTGCATCTGCTTTGGCCTATTACCTGTACAGATTGCTTGTTGAAGTGGGAGATCTGCCCCCGACGATCGAGGCCTTCCAGCCGCTCAATGTTCCAGGGCTGTCCGATCTACCCATTCTGGGTCCAATTTTGTTTTCCCAGGCTCTACCGACCTATCTGGCGCTCATTGCGGTGGCTGTGATGGCCTACGTTCTTGCCCGCACGCCGTTGGGGTTGGCCATTCGTATGACCGGTGAGAACCCTCATGCGGTTGAGGCGCAGGGGCTGAACCCGATCCGTATCCGTATCGGCGCGGTTGTTGTCGGGTCGGCTTTGATGGCGGTGGGCGGGGCCTTTCTGACCACAACGGCGTTCAACAGCTTTTTCCCGGGCATGGTGCAGGGGCGCGGTTGGATCTGCATTGCATTGGTTGTCTTCGCTGGCTGGCGGCCCGGTAAGGCTCTGATTGGCGCGATGTTGTTCGCTTTCTTCGATGCCTACCAACTGCGATTGCAGACAACGGTTGAGGGTGTGCCATATCAGTTGTTCCTTATGGCGCCGTATGTACTTTCGATCGTTGCGCTCGTCCTTGTCGCCCGCAGAGCCGAAGTACCCGCGGCGTTGATGGCACCCTACCGACGCGGTGAACGTTAGTGGCATATGTTCGAAAATATTGGCCAGGAAACGAAAAAATCATCAGAATAAACATCTACTCGACCAGACAATGAAGTGCTGGGCAAGAGACCTTAATCACAATCCGGAAAACTCTGCACAATATCTATTTTTTCAATCTCCGGCGTCATTCACTCGCGCAGATTAAAATCCGGTTTCAAGGTCACTTGAATGTCTGCTTCCGACTGTTCGAGCTTACAGGCTCATGCACGCAGCAAATGGTCGGTTTCCGCCCTAAAACGACAAATGCTGCGCTCATAACCTACGTCGCCTTTGGGCTCGGTACGGACTTTCGCTCGATCAAGGGGAACGTATACATTGCGGAGGAAGCTGCCATGCGCAGCGTTGCTGCATGTGAAGGGCAAACAGCTTATGCCATTTTGGCAAAGTGATGTCTGCTTCTTGGTTGTGTGACCAGCATCAACTACATGTAACTGGTAATAGCCTTTGAAGCGATCAGGAAGCCTGCACTGCGATGAACAGGACAAATACAGCGCATGCAAAGGATGCCGTTTTGACGCAAGCGTTCGTTGAGAGGCATTACGGTTTTCTTGGGTCGTTTAAACTACATTGTCACGCTCTTGGCTGGGATCTTGTTCGTTCTCCAACAAATGTTGCTTTGGCCCCCTTGTTTTTGCTGGTGCGTCTTGCCGCACTCATACTTCGCGGTGTTGGCTTTAGAAGGATGTCGAGTTGGCTCAGCAGCCGTCGCGTTTTTTTCCGCTCATCCGTCTCAAGGGCCGTGGAAGCTTCCATATGGGCTGAAGTGATGGAAGAAAGATGCGAACCCTTAAGCCAAACAACACCTCATCAAAAACGGCTTGTTGAGGAATACGCAGACGTTCGCAACGCCATCTCGGAAATATTCACCTCAGTAATGTTTCTATGTGTCGGGCTCATTGTCTTCGAAACAGCGACCCCTGGCGTGGTTTCGATGGCTCCGATCGTATCGGATGTCGCAAGGACAACGGCCGCAAGCGAGAGTTTTCTGTTCGGACAGCGTCTTGGAAGCGTTTGGTATGGCGTTTTTCCTCCGGAAGTACCGCTGTGGTTCGTCGTTTCCATTGGTTTTGCACTCGCAGCTGGCGCATCGATTGTGACCACGTTTGCCGGCGTTATCGCAGATCCGCTTCAAGCGGTTACAGGTGTTCATAAACGCCGCATTATGCGATTGATCCGAGCGCTTGATGAGAATTTTGACGATCCTCCCAAACTTGCGCGGGAACACATTCTTGCACGCTTTTCCGACCTCACCGACGCAGGCGTGAGTCTGGTGCGTACGTTACGACCCTAGCTAACAAACTCAAAGACTGCTTAGGGCTCAGAGCGGTCGTTCAGCAGAAACATCTTTAGCGACCGCTCTGCGGACGGAGCGGAACTTGCTGATTGCAACGACAATGGCGGTATACGGTGGAACAGGCGCCGTTGCTTTACCCCGCAAGGAACCTAAGAATATGCCGAGTTAATTCTGCTGGCGCTTCCTCGGGGATTGCATGTCCACATGGCAGGGCGGCACTCGAGACGTGGTTTGCTTTTTCCTGCCAGGTCGCCTCGACGTCATAAAGCTCTCCAACAACACTTTGCGCGCCCCATATGGCCAACAGCGGAGCGTTGACGCGACTGGCAATATCTTCCCGATCGTGCTCCAGATCAATGCTCGCCGCCGCGCGGTAGTCTTCGCAAATCGCATGAAGTGTCGCCGGATCCCTGTAGCTGCGCAGGTACTCGGCGATCGCAGCCTCGTCCACGGACCCGTCGATCTTGACCTGACTCGCGATATGTCTGCGCAAGAAATACTCAGGATCCGAGGCGATCATTTTTTCCGGCAATCCGTCCGGCTGGATCAGGAAAAACCACCAGAAATAGCGCGTCGCAAACTCCTGATTGGTTTGCGCGTACATCGTGAGTGTCGGGGCAATATCAAGAACGATCAGACGTTCAACGGCATCCGGAAAATCAAGCGCGAGGCGATGGGCCACCCGGCCTCCACGATCATGGCCAACGACGGAAAACGTGTCATGGCCCAAATGCGTCATCAAGGCGATCTGGTCGGCTGCCATGACCCGCTTGGAATATGGAAGGTGCGAGGGATCGCTTTCCGGCTTGTTGCTGTCGCCATAGCCCCTGAGATCAGGAGCGATCACCTGATAGCCGGCTTCCACAAGGCGCGGGGCAATCTTGCGCCAGACTATATGGGTTTGTGGATGGCCGTGCAGCAGCAAGATCGGCGATCCTGTCCCTGCACTGGCGTAGTTAATGGCAAGATCAGGTAACTCGACCCGTTGGACGTCAAAGCCTTTAAGGAAAGCGGACGCGACCACTTACGACCCTTCCAAAACGGCATCCGCTATTGCCGCGCCACATGTCTTGGTGTCGGCTGGCCCTCCAAGGTCGGGCGTGCGCAAAGCCTCCTCCGACAAGACCCGCTCAATAGCCGACACAATCGACGCGCCGGCCTCGGGCGCACCCAGATGTTCCAGCATCATGGCCGCCGCCCATATCTGACCGATCGGGTTGGCGATACCAAGTCCCGCGATGTCCGGCGCAGAGCCATGGACTGGTTCAAAGAGAGATGGGAACGTTCCTTCCGGGTTGATGTTTCCCGACGGCGCAATGCCGATTGTACCTGTGCAGGCCGGGCCCAGATCAGACAGGATGTCGCCAAACAGGTTGGACGCCACGACAACATCGAACCAGTCTGGGTGCAGGACAAATTGGGCGGTCAAAATGTCGATATGATATTTATCGACCTTAATGTCGGGATAGTGCGCCGCCATCTCTGCGACCCGCTCGTCCCAATACGGCATCGTAATCGAGATCCCGTTGGATTTAGTGGCAGATGTCAGGTGCTTGCCGCGTTTTGCCGCCAGATCAAATGCATATTTCAGGATGCGATCGACACCGACCCGGCTCATGACGGACTCTTGCAGAACAATCTCTCGATCCGTGCCGGGGAACATCTTACCACCGATCGACGAATATTCGCCTTCGGTGTTCTCGCGCACGATCATCATGTCAATGTCCCCGGGTCCGCGACCCGCCAATGGCAGCGGCACGCCAGGCATGGCGCGCGCGGGGCGCAGGCTGACATACTGATCGAACTCGCGCCGAAACTGGATGAGCGATCCCCAAAGCGAGACGTGATCGGGCACAACTTCAGGCCATCCGACTGCCCCAAAAAAGAGTGCATCACTTCCACCCAGATGATCCTTCCAATCGTCTGGAAGCATTTGCCCATGCTTGGTGTAATAGTCGGCGGAGGCAAAGCCGTGATCGTCAAGATCAAATCCCAGGTCAAACCGTTTCGCGGCGGCCTCCAGAACACGAATACCTTCCGGCGTCGTCTCTTTCCCGATCCCGTCGCCCGGGATGACTGCAATCTTCCAGCTGTTTTTTGGCATGTGCTTTGTCCTTATGGTCTCGCTCTGAGTAAGCCAGTCTTTGGGGTCAAGCAACAGAAGCGCGGCGCACAAGTCTTAGCCAGAGCACTTCCGCTCTGGGCTCAAAGCAGACATTTGCTGCAGCTTGCTTGAACGTCTACTTTGCGGACAAACCGGACATTCACTTCATAAGCCGCAGAAGTTTTTCTGGAAGGACTAGGCTGCTGCTACAGCGCGTTTAAGTTGATTCAGCGCGGTTCTTAGCCTTGATCTCGGACAAGCAATGTTCAGCCTGTCGAAACGTGAGCTTACCCCGTGCGATTTAGAATGGCTTCCACCGCTTTATCCTCCTCGCCAAGACTCTCCTGCAAAAATCTCCTTGAGGTCAATCACTGGGACGTGCGGGGCACCGCTGAGAACATCCGCTCCGGGCTCGAAGTTGTGGTTCCCCACAACCTAAGCCGCTGGATATGCTAAGGGCTTGTCGTGGCGTTTCTTAATGCCGCCGCCCAATCCTCAAGGTGGTTATCGTGATATGGGCCTTGTTCGGATTTAAAGGTCACGATCCCCTTGGCGTCGAGGACATACAAGCGCTCTGGTGCTCCAGCATAATCGTCATTTATCCGATTGTCTGGCCAATCCAGAACAATTTGGCTGTGAAAGCTGTAGGCTTTTCGCCAATCATGGGCCACCTTGGCACGCTCTTTCATATCTTTTGGTTGCGCGTACATTATTTCGTCGGCACGATTTGAGTTTGTATTCCATCCGTCTGTCGGATGCGCTTCCAGCGTGTAAACGAAGACGAACTGAACTGAATTTTCGAATTCGCCAATCAACTGCTTCATACGCTCGGATTGCTGACGAAATATGGGACATGTGTAGCTCCCGAAAATCAACGAGACAGGCGCATCACGAAGATCGGATAGTTTCAGTAAGTCGGATGAAACGTCACCATCCTCACTCAAAACGTGCGCCAAAAAGTCTGGAGCCGGTTCGCCCACGTTGGCTTGGCACCTCTCTTCACCTGCGGCTGCTTTATCGAGATAGTCATGAAAATCAGCTTTACTTAAGCTCATCGCTTCTTTGAATTCATCATCGGACATGCTGTCCATCTGATCACGCATACCGAATGCAATTTTGCTCATTGTTCGTCCTCCGCCACGCCAAATCTACCACGCGTGGCCAAGAAGTCTGTAGCGGTCGTTTGCCAAGTACTTCGGTCGCGCCTGCCAGGTGGACAAAGCGGTCGCGCGGCGTAAGCACATGTCCGATCGAAACAGAGCGCATCGCTGCCCAGATGGCAGTTCGGACATATCGCACAATTTTGTGTATTATGAAGCCGAGCCATACGCTCAAACAATTTCGAACAATAGCAATTTTGGAGACGATTTATGCAGCATTTGCATACCAAAGCCCGCAATACTCTTGTCGCCTGTATTAGCTCGTTCTTTGTTTTCGTACCCGCAGTCTCAGCAGAGGCTAATTTCCAGACGACATGCAACCAAAAAGCGGATCAGGCATTCAATGAAGGCCTGAACCTCATCCACAACATGATGTATATTCAAGCCGAAGAAGCGTTCAATATGGCAGCGGCGGCAGATCCAGCATGTGCTATGGCGCAATGGGGTATCGCGATGTCGAACTTTCATCCTCTTTGGCCCGGCACTCCAAGTGAAGCCGAAACAGAGAGAGGGTCTGCTGCAGCCGAAAAACTCGCGTCAATGTCCACCGAAAGCGCCCTTGAACAAGCGATGATGGATGCTGCTGCTGCTTTCTACGCCCCGAACCAAGAAGGCTACCGCGCTCAGCTTACTTCGTGGGCAGAGACACAAATCGCTGCGGCGGACCAACATTCCGACGACGTAGACGCTGCGGCTTTCGCATCGCTGGCGCGCCTTGCAACCGCGCCGCGGGGCTCCGACGGGATCAAAGTGAAGTCGCGGGTGGGAGACACGCTCGACGAACTTCACCAAAAGGTACCAGAACATCCCGGTGTCATACATTACGCCATCCATGCTTATGACAATCCGCCCCTAAAGGATCGAGGCAGGCCATATGCCAAGATTTATGACAAAACGGCTCCTAGCGCTCCACATGCGCTGCATATGCCCGCCCACATCTTTACACGGACAGGGGAATGGGAAAAATCAATCGATCTGAATGGCCGATCGGCCGAAGCTGCTCTTGAACAATCCAAAGACGTTGTGCAAAGCCATTATGCGCATGCCATCGACTATATGGTTTACGGCCATTTGCAACTTGGCGATGTGGACGAAGCCGAAAGGCTCGTCGGCGAAATGCTGGCAATCCAAAACCATCAGGTCAGTTTCGGCAGCGCTTATGCACTGGCGGCTGCGCCTGTTCGGCTGCCTCTGGAGCAAGAACAATGGGAGATCGCCGCAGCGTTGTCAGAGGAGATGCATCCGGTCATTCCATGGGAGAAATTCCCGCAAACCGTTGCTATGCGGGTGTTCGCCATCGGTATAGGCGCAGCCCGTAGTGGCGATGTTAACAACGCGCAGAGCGCGGTTGCTGAACTTAAGTCGCTGCACGCCACGATGGAAGACCGCGGACAGGGCTACTGGGCGCAATTGACCGAAGCGCAGATTTTGACGGTTGAAGCTTGGATTGAGTTGGCCAACGGTGACGCCGAAATTGCGGTAGCCAAGCAGACTGCCGCGGCCGATCTCGAGGATAAGATTGGCAAAAGTCCGGTTACGCCCGGCCACGTACTTCCGGCTCGAGAACTTCTGGGGGACATGTTGATGGTGCTAGGAAAGCCCGATGAAGCTGCGGTCGCTTATCAGGCGACGCTGGATCTTTCTCCAAACAGAGCACGAAGCCTCGCGGCACTTCAATAAGTGCACCCAATACACTCGGTCGGTGCTTAGTTTTTTTCAGCGGCATCGGCCGCTTTGGCCTCAACGCTGACATCCGACAGATTTGGTCAGATGACTGGTTTGAGGTTGCGAGCGGACATTTCGACCGCTCGCAGGGTGGTCAGATGTCGATCTGTTCAGCAATGCACAAAGCGTCGTCAAGTTCAACGCCAAGATACCGCACCGTGCTATCAACTTTGGCATGTCCGAGCAGCAACTGGACTGCGCGCAGGTTTCCGGTCTTTCGATAAATCAACGCCGCCTTTGTGCGTCTGAGCGAATGGGTGCCATAGTTTCGCGGATCAAGGCCGATCCCGGCCACCCAGTCTCGGACGATCCTTGCATATTGCCGTGTCGACAGGAATGGTCGATCGTGCAAACGACTTGGAAAAAGGTTCACACAGCCCTTCATATTGGAGCTGCACACCCAGTCCCGGATTGTCTGCCTTATGTTTTCCGATACCTCGAACTGCACTGGTTTTTGTGTTTTGCTTGCAATGACTGTGACGCGGTCGCGGACACAGTTTCCAACAAAAAGATCGACGACTTTCAATCGGAGCAGGTCGCAGCCGCGCAGTTTGCTGTCAATCGCAAGATTAAACAGGGCCAGGTCCCTGCGGTTTCCAGCGAGTTCGAGCCTTGTTCGGATCGCCCAGACCTGCTTGGGAAGCAAGGGGCGCTTTTGGCCAACGCTCCTGCCCTTGTTCCAGGGAGAACGGGTATTATGAACGACTGGGAGTTTGACATTGGACATTTTCGACTTCCTCTCTCCATCCCTCCCACTCCGGACATCAACACCCTGTTGACGGGCCAGGTTTATCAGAGCGCCCTTGGTGTATGCGAAATGCCATGCCTCATCGAAGTTGCACTCGGTAGTCTCACATAAGGTCAAACCCGTTTCGCGCCCTGCTCATTTAGTAGAAGCGTGCCCTCAAAAAACGGTTGAACGGGAGCGCTCCACCAGTTTGACGGTGACATAGCCGATCATGGGGTGGGGTCAGTCAGGCTTGCAGCGTTTGCCCATGGTTTCTTGCAGCCCGACTTCGACCGGACGGTCCATTGCGTGCCACAAGGTCGAGATTGAGAGGAAAATATGTTTAGAAAGAAAGCCTTTTCGTGCGAGCATTGTAATCAAATGACCGCTTGAAATCAGGCTAAGGAAAAAATGAACGGCGCTCAATCACTCGTAAAAACCCTGTTGAACAATGGCGTGGATACAGTTTTCGCAAATCCCGGCACCTCGGAAATGCACTTTGTCGCTGCCTTGGATGAACACCCGGAGATGAATTGCATTCTTTGCCTTTTCGAAGGAGGAACGACGGGCGCGGCGGATGGGTATTTTCGCATGAAACGTGATGTTGCGGGCACGCTGCTGCATCTTGCGCCCGGCTTTGGCAACGCATTTGCCAATTTGCACAACGCCCGAAAAGCAGGGTCCGGGATCTTGAACGTCGTGGGCGATCACGCGAAGCATCATCTGCGCTACGAAAGCCCTTTGAAGGGAGACATCCTCGGTATCAGCCAAGCGGTCAGTCATTGGACGCGAGTGTCATTCAATGCCACCGATGTAGCTACGGATGGAGCTGCAGGGGTTCAAGCAGCCCGCGCGCAAAACGGCCAGATCGCGACCCTTGTCCTGCCTGCCGACACAGCTTGGAACGAAGCGAACGCAGCGGCAAACCGTTGGGACAGCAAAGAAAGACTCCGTCGGCCGTCAATAGGCGAGATAGAGGCCGCGGCAACCCGTCTTGTGACGCCGAACGCCGTGCTGATGATTGGCGGATCAGCCCTGTTTGGACCGCAGCGCAAACTTGCTGGACAAATTGCAGCCGCGACGGGGTGCCGGTTGTTGGCCGATACTCTGATACCGCGCATTTCCAAAGGCGCAGGAACAGCAAAGCTAGACCAACTGGTCTACCCGATATCGCCCAAGATCGCTCAGCTCAAAGCAACAGCTTCGGTTACCCTGCTTGGCGCAAATAGGCCAGTCGCCTTTTTTGCCTATCCCGGGAAACCGAGCGTGCCCGAACCTCCGAATTGCCCCATTACCGACTTGTGTACGCCCACAGATGATATCGAGTGGACGCTGCAAGCGCTCGCCGACGCGGTCGGGGTCACATGCATAACGGTAGCAGAAACCCATTCGCTCGATCTGCCGGACATTCCCAGCGGGCAGTTGACCCTCGAAAAAGTTGGTTTGGCGTTGGCTGCGCTGATCCCGGAAAACGCCATCATCTGCAATGAGTCTGTTACCTCCGGGTTTCATGTCATTCCACCGACAGCCACCGCTCGTCCGCATGATCTGCTCGCTGGCACCGGCGGCGCGATTGGGCTGTGTTTGCCTTGCGCAACGGGTGCGGCCACCGCCTGCCCGGACCGAAAAGTCGTAGCCCTGACTGGGGATGGGTCGGCCATGTATACGCTACAATCACTGTGGACCATGGCGCGGGAAAATCTCGACGTCACGGTGATTGTTTTTGCAAACCGCGGTTATCAAATTCTGCGCGATGAACTCACAAACGTCGGCGTGGCGAACTATGGTCAGAATGCTCAGGCTATGTTTGACGTGGAGAACCCGGCACTGGACTGGGTATCTCTGGCGAAAGGCCACGGTATTCCTGGGACACGCGCAGATGACATGGACAGCTTTGCAAAGGCGCTCTCCACCGGTCTCTTCAGCGACGGGCCATCTCTGATCGAAGTTGTGTGTCCCTCGCCGGCATGAGTATTCTGAGGCGGAACCTGAAGAGCAGACGAGACTATGCCCACCGACTTCGTTGAACTCGGCCCCAAGGCAGCAAGTGCAACTATTCTGCTTGCCCATGGCGCAGGCGCCCCGATGGATGCCCCTGGCATAACAGCAATTGCAGAAGCACTTGCAGCGCAAAACCTCAGGATCGTTCGATTTGAATTCGCCTACATGGTGCAGCGCCGAACCGAAGGCAGTCGCAAACCCCCTCCCCGCGCAGACAAACTGAACTCTGAGTATCTCTCTGCAATCGAAGAGCTCAAAGTTGATGGCCCGCTGATCATTGGTGGAAAGTCCATGGGTGGGCGCGTGGCCAGTATGATTGCGGATGAGCTATTTGAAGCGGAACGCGTCGTTGGTTTGCTCTGTGTGGGCTATCCGTTCCACCCGATCGGCAAACCCGAGAAGCTACGTACCGAGCATCTACAATGTCTGCGAACGCCAACGCTGATCTGTCAGGGAACACGGGACCAGTTTGGCACGAAGGATGAAGTCAGTAGGTACTATCTTTCATCAGCAATACAAATGAGTTGGTTTGAAGACGGAGATCACGATCTGAAGCCACGCAAACGGGTTTCAGGTTTTACCCACGCTGACCACATGAACGCGATGGGCGCAACAGTTTCGGCTTGGATAGACGGGATAAACATATAGGGCTGCTGTTTGGCGCCACCTGCTGCGGGATTGCCGTGTTTACAGGGTTTGAAACGGCCCTGCAGGCAGCAACGCGAATTTAAGATAAGGGCGTCTAAACGATAAAATGATTTCGCCTGGAAGCCTACTGTCAGGCATGTTCGCTTTCTGGAATCAAACTCTTGCTCTCCTCAGGTCTGGGTTGTTCTGATCCAAACTCTTCGGAACTTCCTAATTGTTCGAGCAGCTATTCACCGCGTTGTTCACTTCCATTCACCATTGCTCCGTTCCCCGCTACGTACGTAGCGGGCTTGCCCTTTGTGCTCGCCGGAAGTCATCCGCCCATGGGTCGCGCATTCCCAAGCGGGAACGCCCTTTTTACTCGTGACCATCGCTTCAATGACGTCCGGATCATTGCTTGCGCCATCACCCCACTTGATCAGCGGGGATTTATTGGACTTACCGTTTGGCAACGGTGTCACTTTGACCGGAAACACGTACCATCCGTGGGTGTCTGCGAGCCGCAGTGCGCTATCCAGTGGGCTTTCGGTGAAAGATCCGTCCATCACAACGCCCCCCTATGGATTGCCCAAATGGGGAAAGATGAAGTATAATCAGGGAGAAACCGACCAGTTTCAAACAAACTCCGAACCCCGGTTGCGATTGCCGTCGCGCCGGGGTTTTTCATTGCATCGTCGTCAAATTTGTGTCCCAGCGGGGTTTGTAACCCATTGTTCCGATTAGGACCGAAAACACCGGTTGTGTCCCAGTCCATTGTTTGATTTCCTTGAGGAAATTGTGACCTTGGGCAGTTCTGCCGGGGTCGCCATTTTTTGACAGAGTAATTTTTTCCAACAATGTTTTATGTACTATTGCATCGGCTGTGGACGTTGGAGTCTTTTACCTGGTTGCTTTGACTAGGAATATCTCTTGCGCTCATGATCGGTTTGGTGGGCGTGCATATTCCGCCGTTGAAGGGCCTACATGATCGGCGCTTGTCGCCCAAAACGATCTGATTTCTTGTGGGTCGACTAACGTAATTAACACTTCCATATTAGATTTGGAAACTTCGGGAGTTGTGAAAATTGGATTCTCTGACCGAACCATTCTTGATCGAACCATCTCGGGTAACTGGAACCATACTGGTTACCGGTGCAGGAGGGTGTATTGGGTCGTGGGTTGTTGCGATCCTTGCAAACTCTGGCGCCAAGGTCGTGGCCTTCGATCTTCGCGAAGATCGAAGGCGATTGTCACTTCTGATTGATGACGAGGCTGCAAGTTGCGTAACCTGGGAAGTCGGCGATATATCAAATCAGGATCAGCTCTACGAAATTTGCGGTAGGCACAATGTTACCGCCGTGATTCACCTTGCTGGATTGATGATCCCTTTTTGCAAAGCTGACCCGGCGTTGGGCGCTCGTGTGAATGTAGAAGGAACAATAAATGTTCTTGAAGTCGCGCGCCGACATGGGTTGAAAAGGCTTGCTTACGCAAGCTCGTCTGCTGTCCACGGAATGCCGCCGGGCGGACCGACAATTGCCACGCTTTATGGCGCATACAAACTTGCGAATGAATACACTGCAGAAGTTTATTCGCTTGATTGGGGGGTGCCGTCGGTGGGAATTCGTCCAAACGTTGTTTACGGGGTAGGGCGCGACCAAGGGATGACGTCAGAGTTCAGCGTGGGCTTGGCGCATTCTGTCATCGGTAAACCATTTCGAATTTCTTACGGAGGACCATTGAGTTGGCTTTACGCAGGTGAAGCTGCATCAGCTTTCATAGCATCCGTGAGCAAAGATGGTGAAAGAGCCGTTGTTTTTGACCTAAATGGAACCTGCATGACTGTCGAAGAAGGGCTGGAGATACTTTCCAGCCTTGATCCAGCACACGAGATCACCACGACCGGTGATATGTTGCCGGTACCAGCTGACCTGAGTGACCAGCCAATCAGAGATTATCTTGGGGACTATCCTTCGGTAAAACCTGCAGAAGGAATCCGTTGGACGTTGGAAGCGTTTCGCAGACTGCATTCAGAAGGGAAGTTGGCGTTCAACTAGTAGCCAGGGGCAACATCTTGGAGCGAATATTGATGTGCGCCATGACTCAAATGAAAAGACTTCGTATGGTCGCGCAAGTAACTTGAGGAATGCCGTTTTGCGCATCACTTCAGAGCTCCGTTCGTCCATGGCTCAAAGTTTCGTCCTTCAAATGTTTTAGGTACGCCGCCCCAAAGGACCAAGCGTTGGTCTTGCGACTTACCGAAACGAAACTTCATCTCTTCGGCATTATGTAATTCACACCGGTACTAGTCGTCTGCTGGAACCTCGAGCTTCTGCATGAGCGGTTGGCTTGGCTGTAGTAGTTGCCTCATAACTGCTTTCGCAAGAAAGCTACCCGCGGTTCCAACGTCTTCAAATTCGACAAGGATATCTTCGCGAAACAGCTTTAATATTGGGACAACCTCCTTTGAGAATACATCAATGTCCTGCCCTAAACGTCTGCCCCTTTGCTCAACTGCAACAATAGCGGCCATCGCTGCCTTTGACGATGAGCAGATGATGGCATCGATATCAGGTGAAATTGACAATCTGCGCTTGATCCAATGACGGATGTCGTCGGAAGATTGATCACTGTCCACGTTCTGCGCCACTCGAAAAGTAAGGCCCAGATTCGGAGCCGCCTGTTCCAATCCGCGCAACATATCTTGCGAGTAGTTTTGACTTGAGGGAGGCAACATTGCGTATACATTTTTGCGGCCGCGCGCAGCAAGCCGCTTAAGGGCGACGTGCATAAAAGCTGTGTTGTCGTAATCATAGTATGCGTGTCGGTCGCACCAAATAGTGCGTCCGTGGGTCGCGAAAGGGAAATTTCGCTTCAAAAGATAGTCGACTCGGGGGTCCTCGGGCTCAGTCATATTGAAGATCACGGCATCTGCCGAGCGGGTTTCGACGATATATTTGATGGGGCGAAGTGAGTCTTCGTCTGGAAACCACGGCAGCACGTTTAGATGAAATTGAGTGCCCCGAAGTTCCAGAGCAATTGAATTCGTCAATTTCGAAGCGTTGTTTATGACTTCGCCTTCTGCAGGAACGACCAATGTTATGACGTTCGTTCTGCCTGTGCGCAGTCGGACGCCGGCCCGGTTGGGGACGTATCCGATGGCTTGAGCTATGGTTCGAACAAGCTCTTTGGTGTCGCTGCTGATGTCCGGTGCATCGCCCAACGCACGTGACACGGTCGCGACGGCCAAGCCGCTGATTCTTGCAATTGTTTTCAAAGTCGGACGTTCGCCGGGACGGACGAGTGCCTTGAGCTCGTCGGAACTCAAATTGCAAAGATCTGCTGTCGTTCGTCGCATTCCGATCAACTCCGTGAAGGCAATAATTGAGGCTCGGTATTCAAGTTCCGTCGTTCCTCCGCAAGAGCGCGGTCCATATATAGCCGTCTAAAAAAAGCCTTTGCAAGCATTAACTATAACGTTATAGATCGGCCTATAACGTTATAGATTGGGAGGAAGACATGAATCGGGTCAAAGGGCTGTTATCAGCAACAGCGATTGTCGCGGCGTCCAGCGCTGCTGCTACCGAGCTGGAAGTCATGCATTGGTGGACTTCTGGTGGCGAAGCTGCGGCGGTGAAGGAATTCGCAGACGCATTCAATGCATCGGGAAACACTTGGGTTGACGCGGCAATCGCTGGCGGAGAGGCGGCGAGGGCAGTAATGGTCAGTCGATTGACCGGCGGAGATCCGATGGGCGCCTTCCAGTTCAACCATGGGCGTCAGGCCGAAGAATTGATTGAAGCAGGTCTTTTACGCGACATCACGGATATTGCCGAGGCAGAGGGTTGGAAGGATATCGTAAACCCTTCGACATTGCTTGACGCATGCACCGTAGACGGGCGCATTTATTGCGCGCCTGTGAATATTCACTCTTGGCAGTGGATATGGTTGTCGCACAAAGCCTACGAAGATGCAGGACTGCCGGTTCCCACCAATTGGGAAGAATTCGTAGCATCCGCGCCAAAACTTCAGGAGGCTGGAAAGCTCCCTCTGGCGCTGGGACAACAAGGTTGGCAACAGCGCGGGCTGTTTAATGTTCTTTTTGCCGCTTTGGTATCAAATGACGTGTTTATGTCTGTGTACGGCGACAAAAATGTTGAGATCGCCGGGGGCGAGGATGTGGCAGCAGTTTTCAAAGCGGCTGAAACAGCGCGCGCCATGGCCGCAGAATCAACGGTACAAAACTGGAATGACGCAACTAATCTCGTAATCACCGGGCAGGCCGGAGGTCAGGTCATGGGTGACTGGGCGCAAGGTGAATTTGCCATGGCTGAACAAGTCGCCGGTGAAGATTATAGTTGCTTGCCCGGTTTGGGCATGACCGAGCTGCTGAGCACCGGCGGTGATGCCTTCTATTTCCCGGTGTTGGAAGATGAAGCGCAAGTCGCAGCGCAGACTGAATTGGCAAAACTGATGCTGAAACCTGAAACGCAAGTGGCGTTCAATTTAAAAAAAGGTTCGCTGCCTGTTCGCGGTGATATTGATTTGTCGACTGCAAACGACTGCATGCAGAAGGGCCTGAAACTTCTGAGTGAAGGCGCCCTGCTGCCTGACACAGCGATGCTGAACACGCCTGACACGGCCGACCAGATCAGCACGCTCTTCGTCGAATTCTTCGCTGATCCTTCGATAACGGCTGAGGACGCTCAGGCGCAATTCGTGACGATTATCGAAAACGCCGAATAAACAGAAGCGCGGTCGATCAACCAAAAAGGTGGGTCGACCGCAAACTACCGTTCAATATTTGAGTTGGGGAAAGCGCATGAGCAACGGGCGCCCGAGCCAATTGTTTCGCAACAAGTCAGCAAAAATAGCGGCGATCCCGATGATCGTAACAGCGCTTTTTGTATTTGTTGGCGGCACGGCCTGGACTGTTGTCTACAGCTTCACGAAATCTGGCCTGTTACCTCGGCTCAAATGGGTTGGGTTAGATCAGTACGAAAGGCTGTGGTCGACCAACAGATGGCTTGTTTCGATCGAGAACTTGATCATCTATGGCCTGTGTATGCTGGTGCTGGTTTTTGTCATCGGCTTCATTCTAGCCGCATTGATTGATCAAAAAATCCGGTTTGAGAACACCGTTCGCACCATCATTCTCTATCCCTACGCACTTAGCTTTGTTGTTACTGGTCTGGTTTGGCAATGGATCCTAAACCCCGATTTTGGAATCCAGAGCATTGTTCAAGGACTGGGTTGGGAAAGCTTTGCGTTCGATCCTCTCTACAACGCAGACATCGCAATATTCGGGGTCTTGATCGCTGGGCTTTGGCAAGGCAGCGGTCTTGTTATGGTGCTGATGCTCGCCGGGTTACGTGGTGTAGATCAGGAGGTCTGGAAAGCAGCGCGTATCGACGGAATCCCTGCTTGGAAAACCTACATATTTATCGTCATCCCAATGATGAGACCGGTTTTTATCACGACATTGGTTTTGGTCGTCACAGGTATTGTGAAAATTTATGACCTCATCGTCGCCCAGACAGGCGGCGGCCCGGGTGTCTCGACAGAAGTCCCAGCGAAATATGTCTACGACATGATGTTCCGAGCAAACAATCTGGGTCAGGGTTTTGCCGCGTCGACGATGATGCTGTTGACTGTGGCTTTGGTTGTAATTCCCTGGGCAATTCTCGAATTCGGAGGCTCGAAAAACCGTGGTTGATGTATCGCCTTCGACATTGTCGGGACCGCAAGGTCCAAAGCCGAGGAAAGTCATCTCGCGTAGAAACATTTTTCTCTACGGCACACTCTTTGTTGTTGCGATCTACTATGCGTTGCCTCTTTACGTAATGATCATAACCTCACTTAAAGGTATGCCCGAGATCAGGTTGGGGAACGTCTTTTCCCCGCCTGTAGAGGTGACATTTGCTCCTTGGGTGAAAGCATGGTCCGAGGCCTGCACCGGCCTGACTTGCGACGGACTCAGCACCGGATTTTGGAATTCGGTCAAGATTACGGTTCCGTCTGTATTTATGTCGATCGCGATAGCCTCGGTTAATGGCTACGCTCTAGCCAACTGGAAATTCAAAGGTGCTGATGTTTTCTTTACTATCCTCATCTTTGGCGCGTTCATCCCTTATCAAGTGATGCTTTATCCGATCGTCATAATGCTACGCGAGATGGGTATCTATGGCTCGCTGGGCGGTCTGGTGATTGTGCACACCATTTTTGGAATGCCCATCCTGACCCTGCTTTTCCGGAATTACTTTACCTCGCTGCCAGAAGAGCTGTTCAAGGCCGCCCGCGTCGATGGGGCTGGATTTTGGGGCATCTATTTTCGCATTATGTTGCCGATGTCGGTACCGATTTTTACAGTTGCCGTGATCCTGCAAGTCACTGGTATTTGGAACGATTTTCTCTTCGGGGTTGTGTACGCACGACCTGAAACCTATCCGATGACCGTGGCGCTCAATAACATCGTTAATTCCACGCAAGGGGTTAAGGAATATAACGTCAACATGGCCGCAACGATCATTACAGGCCTTATCCCTCTCACTATTTACTTCGTTTCCGGGAAACTCTTCGTTCGCGGTATCGCCGCTGGCGCAGTCAAAGGGTGAATTCGTATGAACAATTCGGTTGAAATCAAAAGCCTCGACCTGGAATTCGGCTCAGTCAAAGTTCTTCAAAACCTTAATCTGGAAATCGGAAAAGGTGAGTTTCTGGTTTTGCTCGGATCATCAGGCTGCGGAAAATCTACCCTGCTGAATTGTATCGCGGGGCTGCTTGATGTGACTGCGGGACAAATCCACATCAATGGCAACAACGTTACCTGGTCCGAGCCTTCGGAACGCGGAATAGGAATGGTGTTCCAGTCTTATGCGCTTTACCCACAGATGACGGTCGAAGGGAATCTTTCCTTTGGTTTAAAAAACGCCAAGTTACCGAAGACCGAGATCGCCCAGCGCATCAAACGGGCGTCCGAAGTGTTGCAGATCGAGCCGCTTCTGAAGCGCAAACCCGCTGCTCTTTCCGGCGGGCAACGTCAGCGCGTCGCGATTGGGCGGGCTTTGGTACGTGATGTGGACGTATTTCTGTTTGATGAACCACTTTCCAATCTTGATGCCAAATTACGTGCGGATCTTAGGGTCGAAATTAAGCGCCTGCACCAAAACCTAGAAAATACAATGATCTATGTAACGCATGACCAGATCGAGGCAATGACTCTTGCCGATCGAATTGCAATTATGCGCGGTGGTCAAATCATGCAACTTGGCACACCAGACGAAATCTACGGGCAACCAATCAATAAATACGTCGCGGGGTTCATCGGGTCACCTTCTATGAATTTTCTGGATGGTCGAATTAAAGGGCGAGAGTTTGAATTTGGTGATCTTTCCATTCCGATGACCGGATACAATTTTGTCCACGGTAGCCCGACAGACAGTGAAACCACTCTTGGCATCCGGCCAGAACACGTGGTGACTGGTGAACTGGTTGGCAATGCGCCATTTCAGACGGATGTAACTGTCGGCCTTATTGAGCCCACAGGTTCTGATACTCTGGTTGACTGTGAACTGGCTGGGACACCTTTTCGGGTGCGGATGGATGGGCAGGCTAAGGTTTCAGTCGGTGAAACCCTTCGTATTGGTCTCAATCCGTCGCGGGCATCGCTTTTTGATAAACAAACTGAGTTGCGGCTCTGACCGCCACTCACGCAATTCCAACACCGTTTCGGAAGGACATTCTATGCCATCCATTTCTTACCAGCTTTATTCTTCGCGTGATTGGGACGCTGAGGAGACTTTTTCGATGCTCGCTGAACTCGGTATAACGGAAGTTGAAGGGTTCGGACCGTATTTTGAGGACCCGTCCAGAACTGCGGCGATGCTTGAGGCCAACAACCTCAAGATGCCGACGGCTCATTTCTCTTTGGATTTTGTTGAGAATAACCCTGAACGAGCCGTCGAGACGGCAAAGGCGCTGGGCATTCAAGTTGTTGTCATTCCTTTCCTGGCGTCATCAGACCGGCCTACAACTGCAGCAGGGTGGAAATCATTTAGTGAGAGGCTGGCGAAGGCCAGTGAGCCTATAGTTGCGGCAGGATTACAGTTTGCGTGGCACAACCACGAATTCGAACTGAGTCCAGTCGAAGGTGTCATGCCTTTGGATCTGATCGCTGCCGCCTCGGAAGATATCGGAATTGAGCTTGATCTTGCTTGGGTCAAGGTCGCGGGTCAGGATCCTGTCCAATGGCTGGAAAGGTTGTCCGGCAAAATAGTTGCCGTTCATGTAAAGGACGTCGCTCCGCAGGGCGAGAACAAGGACGAAGACGGTTGGTCCGACGTAGGTCACGGTATCTTGGATTGGGCTGCCATCAAGCGGGCAATGGATACAGCAGGCGTTGAACGCTACATCATCGAACACGATAAACCGAGTGATCATAAACGCATGGCAACCCGTTCGCTTGCCAGTGTTCGGGCGTTCTGAGGGGCTTTGTCATGAGGAACCTTGGAATTGGTATCATCGGATGTGGAAATATCTCGGCCGCCTACCTGGAGTTGGCGCCCTTGTTCAATTTCCTCGAAGTCCGGGCAGTAGCTGATCTGGACATGCAAGCTGCCGAAGCCCGAGCTCAAGAATTTGGCGTGAGAGCCGTTGCGATTGACGACCTGCTTGCTGCGGACGACATCGAAATTATCGTCAACCTGACCGTCCCTGCCGCTCATTTTGAAGTAACGAAACGAATATTGGAGAACGGCAAACACGCTTATTCTGAGAAGCCCTTTGTTCTAACCCTGAAGGAAGGCGAAGAGCTTCGCCAACTTGCGCAAAGCAAGGGGCTTAGGGTCGGGTCGGCGCCGGATACGTTCCTTGGTGGCGCACATCAGCTTGCCCGGGCAGCGATAGACGAAGGTCAGGTTGGTAAGATCATAGGCGGAACTTGCCATGTGATGTCGCACGGAATGGAAGCCTGGCATCCCAACCCTGATTTTTTCTTCCAACCCGGTGGCGGCCCCATTCTTGATCTAGGACCCTACTACTTGACCAACCTTGTGCAGTTGATCGGACCCGTAAAGTCGGTAACAGCTATGGCATCGACCGGTTTCAGGACACGTACAATCGGCAACGGCCCACGAGAAGGCGAAGAAGTCGGGGTCGAAACTCCAACGAATATTCATGCAATCCTCGAGTTCGTTAGTGGCGCACTGGTGACCCTAGGGGCGAGCTGGGACGTTTGGGATCATCGTCACGCAAACATGGAGCTTTACGGCACCACCGGATCACTTTTTGTACCTGATCCAAATTTCTTCGGCGGTGAAGTTTGTATGACGGATGCAACTGGAGAAACTGCCGAAATTACGGAACGAGCTCATCCCTTTTCAGTGATCAATACAAAAGACGGGAGCGGACTCAGCCGCGCCAACTATCGTTGCGCTGGGCTTGCAGATATGGCTTCGGCCATTATCCAAAATGTGCCGCACCGCTGCAGTCTCGAACTGGCGACCCACGTTGTAGAAGTCATGACAGCGATTTTGAATGCGGCGGAACAGCGCCGTTGGATCGAGGTTACGACGACATGTGATCGGCCTGATATACTCACGCCGAAACAAGCTGAAAGTCTTCTCCGTTAATCTTTTCTTCTGCTGGCGACACATTCTGCAAGCATTTCTTCGCCAGACCTCGGAAAACCTGGGCATCGAACCCGGATATGAAACTGTTTTGTCTTTCGCGCGCTACACCGTGGCAAGTGACGCTCTAGATCTCAAAATCTTCGTATGGTCGAACGACGGGGTACAATGTGACAGTAACCAGCCTTTACTGTGCTAGGATACCGGTACGTTTCAATTGTTTTGAAGCTGTTGTGGGGTGTGAACAATGGCAGCCAAGTCGTCAATAACTCGGATCAAAGAGCTCAATATAGATCAAGAAGAGGCACTTTTACTTTGTGGCCTTGTAGATGACGTGCAAGATCCTTTGGCGCTGGAGCCACGTCCGTACAGGTATGCCGAGGGAGAAAGCATATGTCGCCCGGGTGATCCGGCCGAATGCCTTTGGATTATTGTAACAGGTTCCGTTGCAGTCAGACTGAACGATCAAACTTTGTTTGTGAGACGCCGAAATGAGGTCATTGGGGAACAGCATCTGGTAGGTAATGGATATCGTCGTATTTACGAGTTGGTCGCTGACGAAAGCAACGTTGAAGTTTTGATCATCGACAAAACGAAAATAGAAGCGCACCCGGAATCTGGCGTTCTATGGCGTAACATAGCAAAAATTATATCAATCAAACTTCAAAACGCGACCAGAAAAACCGCGTCTTTGGGTCGCCAGCTGGCTGACGATACGCGCATTCTTCATGCATACACCAACCAATACGCGTTAAGCCGCCGAATGCAATCTGGTGGTGAACACCAAGCAGATTATGTCGTAGAGCGCGCGGTTATCTGGTTCTCGGATGTTGTCAACTTTAGCAGGTTCACCCTGAAGACTTCGCCGGAACGAATTGCGGATGTTGTCCAACGTTTTTTTAACGCTCAGACGACGCCTGTTTTGGATTGCGGCGGGCATATCGACAAGTTCATAGGTGACGGCTTGATGGCGTTTTGGGTGATGAAGGACAAAAGAGAAAGTGCTGCAGCGATTTGTGCTGAAGCGGTTAACGCTGCGGAGCAAGCGGCTAAGAATGTTTCGGAAATAAAAATAGGAAATGAACCGCTGTCCTTAAGGATTGGTCTGCACCTTGGTCTGGTCGTAAGTGGAGACTTTGGCTCAGCGACACGACACCAATTCACCATGATAGGCCCTGAGGTAAACAAGGCGGCCAGATTGGAGCAGATCCATTCTGACGATATAGAGCAAGGTGAGGGTGCGTTGGGTGGTATTAGGCTAAGTCAAGAGTTCTGGAACGAACTAAGTGAATTCCACAAAGGGAAGTTCAGCCATCAATTCCTGGTTAAAGCCAAAAATATTGGAGAGCTTGACGTTTTCACAAACTGATTTGGTGGGATAGGCGGCGGAGCCAATGAAAAAACCACTTCCAACACGAGCAAACGGAAAGTCCGCCCGCATGATAGACTTCAGTCCAATAGCTCGGCGGTATGCAAACGCGCGGGTATGGAGTTTGAACAGGCAAAGCCCCAATATCATTCAGTCGCGATTATTGATCCGGCTCGTAAGACGGGCGGCTAAAACAAAGTTCGGGAAAACCCATAGCTTCGACCAAATCACCCAGATTGAAGAATTCCAGAAAAGAGTGCCTGTTCGTCATTACGACGAGTTCTGGCAAGACTGGTGGAAGGGTGGTTATCCGGATCTAATCAACGAGACTTGGCCGGGGCGGATCCCCTTTTTCACGATGACTTCCGGGACAACGACTGGTCGTTCCAAATTCATTCCCTATACGACCGAGATGCGGCGCTCCGCAGCGCGAGGTTTTTTGGATCTGTTATGCCACCACTTTGTTCACAGACCTGACAGCCGGTTGTTGGGCGGTTCTGCGCTGGGGCTGACAGGGCCAGCTCAACTGCAGCACGCGATGCCGGGTGTAGACGTAGGTTCTGTCAGCGCGATTACAGCTGGCGCTTTACCAAGTTGGTTTGCTGATCGTGTGCTACCGCCCCCAGACATTGCCGGTATCGCAGACTGGGAGGAAAAGATCCGCCGGCTGGCCCCTTTGTCTTTGCAGCAAGACGTTCGTTTCTTAGGTGGATCACCCAACTGGTTATTAATCTTCATGGAAGAATTGGCCCAAACCCAGCAGAGGCTGAATGGCAGACTTGTCGATTGGTATCCCAACCTGGAACTAATCGTTCATGGGGGCGTAAACTTTGCTCCTTACCGGCATCGGTTTTCAGACTTGATGCAGGGAGGTCATGCAGAGACACGCGAGATGTACTCGGCAAGTGAAGGCGTATTTGCCTATGCCGACCGTGGCGACGGTGAGGGCATGCGCTTGCATCTGAACGGGCAGGTTTTCTTTGAATTCATACCTGCGGAACAGGTTCATTCGGAAAACCCTGATCGGCATTGGGTGGGAAATATTGAAACTGAAGTAGATTATGCTTTGATAGTTTCAACAGCTGCTGGACTCTGGTCGTATCTGGTGGGTGACATTGTTCGCTTTGTAGACACTTCGCCGCCTCGTTTGTTTGTTGTTGGACGAGTTGAGAATGGACTGTCAGCCTTTGGGGAACATCTGATCGAGGCGGAAATCGCAGACGCTGTGGCTTTCGCAGCATCGCAAGCAGGTCTCTCAGTTCTCGATTATTGTGTGGGGCCCATTCGCGAAATCAGAGGCAATCGCCACCTCTTCCTCATTGAGGTTGAAGGCGCGCCAGAACCGGAAACTGCAAAGAATTTCGCCGATATCATCGACCGCGTTCTATCTGAGCGAAACGAAGACTATTCGGAACTTCGCGGCAGCGGCCTCGCTATTTCAGCGCCTGAAGTAAAATTTGTCCCTTCCGGGGGTTTTCTTAGGTGGATGAAAGCCCGCCGCAACTTGGGAGGCCAGTACAAGGTTCCTCGGATAATAATAGATGGCAGCCTGTTCGAAGATTTACTTGCGACCGTTCTAGGCAGTGCTGCCAAAGGCCAAAATCATGACAGTTGAATTGGTCTGGAAAGACATCAATTCCCAAAAAATGATCACACGATCGGACAAACCGTCTGACGCGACTGTCGAAATGCTCGGTCAGACAATTTGGGGAAGCCGATCGACCAAGTACCGCATTATGAATATTTCTGAAAAACTCGCCCGATTGCGCAATCCCAGCTATTTCGTTTTATCCGAAGCCGGTCAGGAACTGTGCGTTTTCGTTCTTGATAAATGTTCCAAGTTTTTAGCGGGGCGCCAGTGCAATGGGTTTCACTTTGTAATGGCCTCAACACGGCCTGATCGACAAAATCAGGGCCTGGCTGGACAGTTGATCGAGCACGTTGGAGAATACTGTAAGTCAGAAGTTGGATCGCCAGGCTTCGGTTTTGCCTACGTCGAAGAAACGACTGAGTATTCGCTGCACCTATCAGATCAAATTGGCCATACGGTTGAGGCAGACATTCCCTTAACGCTGTTTACAAGGTTTTTCCCGCGTCGCGATCCATCTGCAGGTTTGATCCGACCGGATGAAGTTCAACCGGTTATGGCAAGGTTAGAAGAAAGTTATAAAGACCATGAATTGACCGATTTCCCCTCGTCTTTCAAATCCGAAGAGTGCTTTGTTTCGCGTGAAGGATCGGAGATTGTCGCGGTGGCTCAGGCCGAGTTGTTGCGATGGGCCGTTGTCTCGATGCCCGGCATTCAAGGTGTTTTTTTATTGAATATTCTGAAACGGTTGCCCGGGTTTAACCGCCTTCTGAACCTTCAGGATCTAAGAATCGTTCGGATTGGGAATCTGATTTTGAATAAAGGACATGAGGCCGCATTTTTTAGTTTGTTAGAGACCTGTTTGCATTACCATCAAGCAAAAATTAGCCTCATTATGTTGGATGCGCGCAGCCCATCGTTTCGAGCTATTCGAGAGTACGGCAAAATGGGATTGCTGGCCCATTCCATATCAGGGTCAGCAAAACTGAGAATCGATGTTGTTGGTATGAATGAGACGATGCTTGCGCAATTACGAAATGGGCCTTTGATGGTAAGTGCCGGCGACGTACTCTGATTGGTCAACCACCGACTATCATTCTCCCTATCGAAGCAGGCATGAGTTTGAAAAAAAGAGCAACAGTCTTGTTGAAAAGGCCCGGGATGCAGATCGGTTGGTTCTTCCTGACTGCACGTATAGCGGCGACTGCCACGTCATTAGGCTGGCTCCACATCCAAGTTGGGATCGTCACAGATTCCACGGTGCCACCTGCCGCAGTTTGAAACCCAGTGCGTGTGAAACCCGGGCAAACAGCGCAGACATTCACGCCAGTTGCTTTCAATTCTGCCCGCAATGCTAGCGAGAATTGTGCCAAGTAAGACTTCAAGGGATAGTACAAAGTTCCCCCAGCGTGCGGTGGTAGCAGTGCAGCCAACGACGATACATTAATGATCTGGCCTGATCTTCTTTCCCGCATCGCTGGCGCAAAAAGATAGCACAGTTGAACCGGGGCTGCGGCCATCACTTCGATGGTGTCACGATGCCTGCTCCATTCCACTTCGCACAAATTTCCCGGAACCCCAAATCCAGCATTGTTGACGAGGATATCCACTGGGATTTGTCTTTCGGACAGAAAATTGAACAAGCGATGCGGTGTCTCAGGGTCAGCAAGATCACCCGCCCAAACTTGCACTTTAATGCCATGCTTTGAACGAAGCTGAGACGCCAATTGCTGCAGCGGGTCATTGCGGCGAGCGACAATTACCAAATTGACGCCTTCGCGTGCATATTCCTCAGCAAACGCAAGGCCGATTCCAGAAGACGCCCCTGTGATCAGAGCTGTTCTGCGATTAGAAGGCACTATCATCTAAGGAACCTTAAAGTTTCAATGTCTCACGCATTTCCGCGAGACATCCCAACAAGAAATCGATCTGTTCGCGCTCGTGTTGGCACGTCATCACAAACCGAATTCGGGCTTGTCCCAGCGCAACAGCAGGATACCGAGCATGCGGCGCAATTATACCGCGATGTCGCAGAAGACGGGTCACCTCAGCCGCTTTTAGTTCGTCACCTATCAGGGTCGGGACGATATGCGCTTCGCTGCCAAGCGTTTTGTAACCTTGCGACTCGACTTCGCGGCGGAAATAAAACGCGTTCTCCAGCGCCTTTTCACGCCGCCAAGGTTCACGTTCGGCAATGTCTATAGCCTCAGTCACACCTGCTGCGATTGAAGGCGGCAAAGGCGCTGAAAAAATGTAGGTGCGTGCCGAGATTCTTAAGAAGTCGATCACCTCTTGATCACCCGCGACGTACCCCCCAACACCACCGAATGCCTTTGTAAATGTTCCCATTTGCAGGTCTACGTCTGATGAAGAAACTCCGTGGTGTTCCAAGCTGCCACGTCCGTTTTCCCCAAGCATCCCAACCCCGTGCGCGTCATCGATCATCAGCATAGCGTTGTTTTTGCGGGCCAGCTCGGCCATCGCTGGAACTGGGGCAATGTCTCCGTCCATACTGAACACACCGTCGCTTAGAATAAGTTTTGACGGCATGGTTGATTGACTAATTGTTTCCGCCAGTCGTTCCATATTCTTGTGCGGGAACCGACTGACCTTGGCCTTGGCAAGACGGATGCCATCCACGACACTGGCATGGTTCAGTTCTTCGCTGAAAACTTCCCAGCCGAACGTTTCATCTTCTCTGACGCTGGTGGCATCTTGGTGGCCAAGGTGAGTCTGAGCCAGAGATTGAAGAAAGTCGACTTTCATAAGGGCCGGAATGACCCCAACATTGGCCATGTAACCCGCGGCAAAACAGATAGCGTCTTCTTGGCCCACAAACTCCGCGATGCGGCATTCAAGTGCTCTGTGAACATCTATGTTTGCCGCCATCTGCCGAGATCCGCCCGATCCGAGCCCATAGCGTTCCAGCGCTTTTTGCGCCGTCGCCTTGACGTCGGGATGGTTGGAAAGACCAAGTAGATTGTTCGAGCAGAATAACAGATGGTCCCGGCCATCGACCCAAATTACAGGCTCTGTCGTTGCACTATTCACGATGGGATTGTTTGGATAGAGACCCGAGTTCTGCACAAGTCGCGTTAGTGATTTTATCCGTTCAGAGGGTGAAGAAGCAGTTCCAGCCATTAGTTGAACCTTTCTTTCCAAGTCTCAAATTTCAAAACAACTCAAGACGCGCAAAAAGGTTAGCCCGCCCGGAAGTGGTTTTAATTGATTTGAATCATGGAGCCTGCGATCCCCGCATGAGAGGATCGGCTATGCTTGAGAGGTCGTTAGACAGCAGGGCAGATGTTTCGCTGTGCCAAACTATTCCCGAGGCGTTTGAAGCAAGGGTTAGCGATACGCCAGACTGCCCGGCTTATCTACAGTTCGTTGACGGTGAATGGCGGACTTTGACATGGCGCATGGTGCATGAACGTGTCGCCAAACGTCGTGCCGCGTTTGCGCAATCCGGGTTGCGCCCAGGTGACAGAGTTGGAATTTTCTTACCCAACGGGGTAGATTGGGTTGTCACCGATCTGGCGGCCATGAGCGAAAGGCTTGTCACCGTTCCGGTCTACACCCGGGACAGCGCCGCCAATATTTGCCACGTTTTACGCGACAGCGGCGCGGTACTGTGTGTAACCGACGGAATTGAACGCTGGAAAGCTTTGGGGCCGCAGCGCAAAACCCTATCCGAACTTAGAGATGTCTGGCTGGTCAAAGATAAACAAGCCTCAGGTGGGCGCGCGATTTCTTGTCCGGAACCATTGAGCTGTAGTACGCAGAAAGTCGGTGGCGATTTTGGTTCGCAAGACGACTTGGCAACACTGATCTACACGTCCGGAACCACTGGCCCGCCCAAGGGTGTGATGCTTGCACACAAGGCGTTGCTTTGGAATGCGGGGACTGTCGGAAAGATAAACCCGATTTCCGAAAAAGATTTGTTCCTATCCATTCTTCCATTGGCCCACGCATTTGAGAGAACTTTGGGTTATCTCTGTCCCATGCTCGCCAATAGTCCGGTGGCATTTACGCGGTCGGTTCAAGACTTGGCGGAAGATATGCAAGAGTTGCGTCCTACCGTAATGTTGGCGGTTCCGAGACTTTTTGAACGGATCCGTGAAAGGGTAATCTCCAAGGCAGACACGTCAGTTATTTCACGCAAAATTCTGGCTTGGACTGAGGTAACAGGTTGGCGTCGGCGACAGTCTATTGAAAAAAACCTTCCGACCGTGCCCGCCATTGCCCAGCTCTATTGGGCGTTGGTTGGTCAACGTGTAGCAAGGCGAGTGCGAGAGGCATTTGGCGGCCGAATACGAATGCTGGTTTGTGGAGGAGCGCACCTGTCCGCAGAAACATCGCGATTCTTTGCGGCGATGGAATTGCCGGTACTGCAAGGTTATGGACTCACAGAAGCGGGACCTGCAGTTACCGGGTCGAAAATAGATGACCGTCGCTGTGACAGCGTTGGGTTTGCGCTTCCGGGCAGCGAATTGAAAATCGGCGACAGACAAGAACTGTTAATTCGCACTCCAAGCGCTATGATCGGGTATTGGAAAAATCCAGATGCGACAAGCGAAGCCTTTGATGAGGGTGGCTGGCTCCGTACTGGGGATGCCGCCGAAATCGTCGACAGTAGAGTTTACATAAAGGGTCGGATAAAGGATATCCTCGTCCTCTCGACTGGGGAAAACGTGAATCCCACACCGATCGAGACAGCATTGGTTGCAGATCCGCTGATCGATCAGGCATGTGTTTTGGGTGATGGCAAGCCATGGTGTTCAGCTGTTGTTGTCGTGAACGTCCCGAAATTCCAAGTGTGGGCTCGTGAAATCGAACCTTCTTCAGAACAAATCCGGAAAAAGTTAGTAAAGCGTATTTCCCTCGGTTTATACGATGTTCCACCCTATGCCCGCGTTCGGGATGTGGTCATCGAGGTCGAACCCTGGGATCTTGAAAGTGGCTTAATCACACCAACACTAAAGCCTAAGCGAGCCCGAATTGCAGAACGGTATGCAAATGCAATAAACAACCTCTACGTTTAAGTCTGGATATTTCGGTAAGCCTCAATTTTTGTGGGAACTTGGAGTGAATTAGGTGGACGGACGTGCTGTTCCATTTTGTTGTTACGCGGTAGAATATTTCCAAACTTTTAAACCAGACGCTCTCCCTCGAACTTCTTGGTAACCTGCTAGGGTCAGCCGGTTGAGGCTCGGCGCTTTGCCATTTTTTTGGATAGCGCGCACCAACTCGTCGCTGACAATAAGTTGGGCATCAAGTTCGCGTGTGAGATGCTCGATCCTGCTGGCTATATTCACGGTGTCACCGATTACACCGTATTCAAGCCTACGCTCGTTGCCCATGTCTCCGGCCACTACTGGACCCCAATGCAATCCGATTCCCACGTTTATAGGCTCAAGACCTGACAAATGTCTTTCCTTGTTCCAATTGTTCAAAGCTTGGATCATCTCGAAGGCGCAATTCAAAGCGTTTGCCGGATCATTCGGACTTGGGTCGGGCGTGCCGAAAGTGGCCATAAGTCCGTCGCCAATGTACTTGTCCAAAGTACCTTGATTTTCGAATACGGCCTTCCCCAAACGCTCATGATATCCTCGTAGCAGGTCCATGATCTCTTCAGCGCTGGAATTTTCGCAGAGCTTTGTGAAACCCATGATGTCCGCGAAAAGAACTGCCACGTCTTGCTGTTTTGCGGCAGCGATCGAAGCATTCGAGTTGCTCAACTGATTTACGACATTCGGCGAAAAGTAACGGGCCAAACTCGCGCGTTTTCGTTCTGTTGAAAGTAAGTTCAGTACAAGGCGTCGGGAACGCGCGACCACGATGGCAAGGCCTGCGGAGACTATCGATACGACCAGAAGTTCTGTTGCCGCGTATCCGAGGAACAGAAAGTTGAGGTCCGAACCGGCTTGAAGCCATGCATCTACTGTTTGCTCCTGAAGATCTAGATTTGTGTAAACGTTTGGTTTGTTCAAAAACCATAACCACATTCCAAAGCGGGCTAGAATTATGCTCATCCCGCACCAGACGACCAAAGAAGGTCGAAAGCTGAACGATGCCTGCATCAGAAACAGAAAGAAATAGAGGAACCGTGTAGTATCCATCGCAATGGCAGGTGGAAGGGGATCGTTATTGTAAGGTGAGCCCAGGGAAAAAACCGCCGCCAACAGAACGCAATCGACGGAAACAAAAAAGTATTGGAGTGTTCGTCCAGTGTGGTGCTTGCGGGCGACCCAGTATTGGAATCCGCCAAGTATGACGAAAACGAAGATCTCTAAAAGGTTGAAGAAATACGTTGGCCCTGTTTCCGGACTGTCTATGGCCTGCCACAAAAGAACAAAAACCAAGGCAACGGTACGAACCTTAGCAGCCAGCATTGTGCCGCGGCGTTCCTCCTCGGTAAAGGCAGCCTCGTTGCGGGCTTGCAACCTGTTTTGAACCTCGTCCGACATCTGCATGGTATCTTAAACGGCTCGTGCAAAAACGCTAAGCCAAACTCTCTGTATGGAACCTGGCACAGAAAGCTAAGCCGAGATTTTGGTTCCCAAGGACAAAGCGCAAATCGTAAAAATACGTCCAACGGAACTAAGGTATAAAAATTGGTAATAAACGACCGCCCATTGATGGCTGTAAAGTCGCTAAAAATTTCTTGGATATTCGCTTAGGTTTCTTTGATTTAGACCCTTCGATTTATGATCAGGGTGACACCCCAAGGCACCTGCAAAAAGTTCAAAAGGCTTGCGCAAGAACATCTCGTCTTTATTCTGGAAAAATGGCCAAACATACTTTGCTTATTCTCAACAGGAAATCTGCAGCAAGACCCGATCTGCGTGCAGCAGTTCGACCGATTGAAAAAGAGCTTGGCATAAAAGTGATCATACCCTGGTCCGGAAAAGACCTTCGGAAATCTGTTCGAGAAGCCATCAACGATGGTGTGACACGGATTGTCGCTGGCGGAGGGGACGGAACCTTGAACTCCGTCGCAGCCGCGGTTTTGCGGTTGCGGAAAAAGGCGCCCGTTTCATTGGGGCTGGTACCTTTGGGAACAGCTAACGACTTCGCGCGGGTATTTGGCGACAAGGGCTCAGATTTGTCTGCATCAGTTCGGATTGCCGCCACGAAAGCAGCCGAACCAATTGATGTCGGCTACATCAACGGCAAACCGTTTGTGAATGTGGCCAGCGGTGGCTTTGGCGCGATGATCACTGCAACTACGCCCAAGGAAATGAAAAAAAGGCTGGGCGGACTTGCATATACGTTGTTTGGGCTTGCTAAGCTTTCAGATGCGAAATCTGTGCCAGCGCAAATTTCGATTGATGGCGGAGCACCTTACAAGGTTTCAATTTCTGCCCTTGCAATTGCGAACAGTCGTTATGCAGGAGGTGGTTTCGACGTAGCGCCGGAAGCTGAAATTTCAGATGGTTTACTCGATTTAAGCGTCTTATCCACTGATCGGCTTATGCCGGAAAACCTGCCCTTCGGGAGATTGCCTGATATCTCTGACCCCAAAGAGGGCGTTGTTCAGCGATCGCGATTGAAAAGCATGGTTCTGGAGACATCCCAGCCTTTTCATATGAACCTTGATGGCGAACCAATGGTCGATCAACGCTTCGAGGTATCGATCAAGCCAAAGGCGCTGAACTTCGTTTTTCCTGGTGCTTGACATTGTAGTCGTGATGATTGGTCGACTTTTTGCGGCCGACTAAATGTTTCTGACGCGATGCCGACCCAACTAGAAGAGCTATGAAAGATGAAAAGCTGATTTTTACATGAGAAAATCATGTGACGGGAGGCGTTTTTCTAACATATGCCAAACTCAGTTAGAGCGTTCCGTCACAGAATAATTCGAAAAGCAAAGCGATCAGCTGTTTGCTTCTTTTACATTGCCGATCTTTCCGTCACCGGACATCAATATTGCAATTGGCTGCGTAGGCGGAATGTTGGAAAGAACAATCATTATACAAACAGTGATCGGTACACTCATCAAAGCGCCAGCGATCCCCCAAACTGCCGTCCAGAATGTGAGCGCCAGAATAACCATAAATGGTGACAAGTTCAGACTTTTGCCAAGAAGCATTGGCTCCAGAATATTTCCGACAGAGAACTGAACAGCACCACAGCCAATCAGAACGATCAGGAACGGTACAGTTTCTTCAAACTGTACTAGCGCTACAACAGAAGGAAGTGCCACGCCAATTATGGAACCCACTGTAGGGATAAAATTCAGTAAAAATGCAAGCACGGCCCAAGTTTCTGAGAAATCCAGCCCCACAGACGCCATTACCGCGTAACTGCCCAAGCCGGTAATCGCGCTCACAAGTGTTTTAATTCCAACGTATCGTTGGATGCTGTCAGAAGTACTCTTAAGAACTTGCCGAACTTTGTCAGCGGTTTCCGCATCTGGAATCGCTAGTTTTACTTTGGCCTGCATTTGAACTCGTTCGGCTAGCATGAAAGGCACATAAAGAAGCACAAGAAAAAAAGCGCTTAGAAATGCTCCGGCGGAACCGATGACCCCACTGGCAAATCCGGCGAGGTTAATTTGTTTAAACGCCTTCATTGCAGCCGCGTAATTGTCTTGCCCGACAATCGAAACCACCTGAGCAAGAATACTCGACAGCCGCTCTTCATACCGCGGAAAAGCTTCTGAAACTTCGCCGGCCTGACTTGAAAGAATAGAAACGACAATCAAAAGCCCAATTACCACTACGGAAAGGGCTGAAAAATGCGCCAACCACTTTGGGATGTTCCTTCCCATCAGTTTTAGCCTGCTAATTCGATCTGAAGTCGCGGTGAGAAGAACAAATAGCAGGGCTGCAAAAGAGAGTGGAACCAATACCGAAGAAGCGAATACCAAAGAGGCAACGGACAAGAAAAGGAAAACAACCAACTGATACCAAAATGTAAGACCGATAAATTGCGGAGCAGGTTTATCAGGCTGAGAGGTCTTTTTCATGCAACGGCTCCATCATCAGACCTTTACGGCTCAGAGATCATTCATTTCCTTAGATGTATTAGGGCTGCTCCGATTGTTTTTGGCAAGTGTGACCAAGTTGTTGGACGCTTGGCGCACTTTCGTAATTCAGAAGCACGAATGATTTTGGTTTATAAAGATCGCAGCAAGACAACTTCGAACGGTTTTCGAATGCGTCAAAAATGTCGTGGTCACCAAGCTAATCTTCCGCATTTGAAGCGGCCAAGAAGTCCGAACGTACATCTTCGCAGCAAAGTGGATGATTTCGGATTCCGTCGTGAGATAACTGTTGGGCAAGATGATCATGTTAATTTGACAGCCTTGCATGGACGTATACCCACGCAACTATTCACGCTAATATAACCCCGTGAAACGGAACGCGTTTACCATAACTAATCTGAAGAAAATTTACGGTGAGGGCCCTGCAGCCGTTCACGCATTGCGCGGTGTAAATTTGGAGATACCCGAGCACGAAGTTGTCGTACTACTCGGAGCTTCAGGTAGTGGAAAGTCGACTTTGTTGAACATCGCAGGTGGGCTGGATCGCAGCTCGGAGGGTAATGTTTACTTTCGCGACCAGAATTTGACGTCAATGTCGGATACTGAACTTACCCGCTATCGGCGAGATCACGTTGGGTTTGTATTTCAGTTTTATAACCTCATGCCCAGTCTTACGGCTCGTGAGAACGTGGAACTTGTCACAGAGATCGCGCGAAATCCAATGGACCCAGACGAAGCGCTTTCCCTTGTTGGCCTTACGAACAGAACCGATCACTTTCCGGCACAACTCTCAGGGGGTGAGCAGCAACGCGTCGCCATCGCTCGGGCGGTTGCCAAACAGCCAGATGTGCTGTTTTGCGACGAACCGACAGGTGCATTGGATAGTATAACAGGAAGGACGGTTCTGAAGGTTCTGAAAGACGTGAATGAAAGGCTGGGTGCAACTGTCTTAATTGTTACCCACGCTGCGTCTCAGGCGGCTATGGCTGACAGGGTTATCCGTTTTGGCGATGGCGCGGTCATCGAGGTCACAAAAAACGCCGCCAAATCGGCACCTGAAGATATTGAATGGTAGCCGCAAGATGTCCGCCCTAACAACAAAACTTGTTCGAGATCTTTGGCGCATCAGGGGCCAGGCCGTCGCGATAGGTTTGGTCATTGCGCTTGGTGTTTTGATGCAGGTTATGCAGTCAGGCCTCGTCGTCAGTTTGGATGAAACGCGACGCGCATACTATGAACGCTACAGACTCGCTGATATATTTGCGCCTGTCACCCGAGCTCCTGAACACACCGCTCAAGAACTAAGAAATCTGCCTGGGGTTTCCGCGGTCGAAACCCGCGTAGTGGGACAAGCTTTGGTGGATTTGCCTGAACTGGACATCCCCATTCGCGCTCAAGCTATTTCGCTTCCGGATATCAAAAAAGCCAGATTGAACCTGATCTATTTGACGGACGGCCGGAGTTTCGCGACCAACCGGCAGGATGAGATTATCGTTTTGCAAAGCTTTGCGCAGGCTCACGGATTGCAACCCGGGGACCGGATTTCCGCGACCATGAACGGGGCGCGGCGAGATTTCGATATTGTCGGACTTGCGATGTCACCCGAGTTTCTTTTTGCCGCGCCACCAGGCGAAATGATACCTGACGACAGTCGCTTTGCTGTACTTTGGCTTAGTAGACCGGCAATGGAGGCTGCATACAATTTAAATGGGGCATTCAACGAAGCACTAATTTCGCTGAGTCGCGAGGCTGATACACCGGCAATATTGCGGGCAGCCGATCAATTGTTGAACAAATTCGGAGGGCTTGGCGCATTTCCTCTCGAAGACCTTGCTTCGGACAAGTTTGTTTCGGAAGAGATCGACGGGTTGCGCCGAACGTCGGCTACGGTTCCTCCGATATTCTTGGCTGTCGCAGCTTTTCTTCTTTACATTGTAATTTCCCGATTGCTGGATTCCGAAAGGGAAGAGATCGGGTTGATGAAAGCATTTGGCTACACCGATTGGGAGGTTGGCAGCCACTATCTGAAAATGATCCTCACAATCGCAGGTGGCGGTGCATTTTTAGGAGGGATTCTGGGTATTATTGCCGGGCGCGCGTTAATAGATGTTTACCTCATATACTACAAATTCCCTTTCTTAGTGTTTCGGTTAGAGCCTCTGAGCTTTGTAGTTGGATTTGGGGCCAGCATTCTCGCATCCTCGGTCGGGGGACTAGTCGTATTGCTCCGGGTCTTCGCTTTGACACCTGCCGTCGCGATGCGTGCGGCACCGCCACCTGACTACAGCCGAAGTGGCCAAATCGGTAAGTCACTGGCCGCTTATCTGGATCAACCAACCCGGATGGTGTTGCGTCGACTTACCCGACAGCCAATTCGCATGATCGGCGCGATCGCTGGCGTAAGCGCTGGTATCGCTCTCTCTGCGTCGATGGCCTCTATCCTTGCGAGTTTCGACAAGATGACTGATCTGACGTTCGATATTCTGGATCGCAGCGATGTTTCCGTAAGTTTCATCAACCCAATTTCGAGCCAAAGCCTGTTCGATATTCAATCTATCGATGGGGTTATAGAGACAGAACCTGTGCGCATCGTGCCTGTAATCTTTCGAAACGGCCGTTTGTCATACCGCGGTGCAGTAAACGGTTTGACGGAGTTTCCAAGACTGAACCGCGCTGTCGACGCTGCCGAACGCATGATACCAATGCGAAAGGACGGGGTTATCTTGTCATCTGGCCTGGCCAAAATTCTGGACTTACACCCAGGCGAATTATTGACAGTCGATGTTCGAGAAGGTCGGCGCCCAATATTGCAACTCCCGGTAGTAGCTGTTTCCGAAAGCCTTATGGGGTCGCCGGCCTACATGGAATTGGCCGCACTGAATCGAGTGTTGGGGGAACCGGGTCGAGTATCCGGAGCATTTTTACGTACGGACGAAAAATTGCAGGGATGGACATACAAGCAGCTTAAGGAAATGCCGATGGTTGCTGGTGTGTCACTGAAGTCCGAAAGCCGAGGCGCGTTTCAGAAGGTGGTGGATCAAGGCGCGGGCGCAATGAGGTATATCATGGCCTTGATTGCCGGTGTCATTACATTTGGCGTGATCTACAACGCTGCTCGCGTGGCGCAAGCGGAACGCACCCGCGATTTGGCGGCATTGCGGGTTCTTGGTTTCACTAGGGCAGAGGTAGCTTTTGTTCTGTTGGGGGAATTGGTTGTGGTTACACTGCTGGCGCTACCTTTAGGCGCCTTGGCAGGCTATGGTCTGACTTTTGCAGTATCTCAGGGGTTCAGCACGGATCTATATCAAATTCCATCCCACTTTAATGTGCGAAGTTTTGGGCAGGCGACGGTAGTCGTTATTGTTGCAGCATTACTTTCAGGATGGTTGGTGAAACGTAATGTTGATCGGTTGGATCTGGTCCTGGCGCTAAAGTCGAGGGAGTGACATTCGTGAGCAGACAAAAACGATATTCTCGGTCGGTTCTTACGAGTGTCGCGATTCTTCTGGTGGCGGTCATTCTTCTTGCGGCTTTTTGGCCGCGCCCCATGCTTGTCGATACGGCAATGGTACAGCGTGGCAAGATGCTTGTTACCATCAACGAGGAAGGCAGAACGCGGGTCAAAGAACCCTACGTTGTTTCTTCACCCGTTGCAGGAGAATTGCAGCGTGTAACGGTCCTGCCTGGCGACCGGGTTGTTGGTGGTGAAACGATTGTAGCCCGGATGACCCCCGCAAACCCATCTGCGCTGGATGTACGAACACGAGAGCAGGCCATTGCCGCAGTCAGTGCCGCCGAAGCTGCGCTCAGGGTCGCGCGTGCAGATTTAAACGCGGCACTAGCTACAGATGATTTTGCCCAAAGCGAGTTGGAGCGTACTCAAAAACTAGTCACCAAGGGTATAACAAGTAAAGTGGCAATGGAACGGGCTGAGCAGGCAGCCAGAATCGCCAAGGCAAATCTCGATACAGTCCAGGCCGCAATCGCCATGCGCGAAGCCGAGCTCGCCAACGCACGTGCGCGATTGATAGGATTTGACGACGCAGGTTTGGCCGAAGCGCTAGAAGATAGTGAGACACCTTCCTACAGCATCCCATTGCGGGCACCCATCGACGGAACTATTTTGCAGGTCATCAAAAAGAGCGAAACAACCCTTCCCGCCGGCGAACCAATACTGGAGATAGGAGACATCGAAGGCGATTTGGAGGTCGTGGCTGAGCTTCTGTCGTCAGAAGCGGTTCAAGTTAGTGAGGGGGATCGCGTGATCATAACCAATTGGGGCGGGCTCGGCGATCTGAGTGGTTCGGTTAGCCGGATCGACCCATATGGATACACAAAGTATTCGGCATTGGGTGTTGAAGAACAACGAGTGGAAACCACAATCCAGTTCGATGGGCTCAGCGAGGTTCGGGGAACATTAGGTCACGGCTATCGTATCGAAGTTCGAATTGTTGTCTGGGAGGATGACGACGTCATCATCGTTCCTGCCGCTGCGCTATTTCGACAGGGACAAAACTGGGCTGTTTTTGTCGATATTTCTGGCCGCGCCGAGTTACGGGTTGTTGACATTGGCCACAACAACGGTCTGGAGGCGCAAGTTGAGAATGGATTGGAGCCCGGAGACAAAGTGGTTCTTTTTCCATCAGTTAATGTGACTGACGGTGCCCGCATAGCCGAAAGGCAAGTCAAGTAACCAACCCATTCCGAACCCGGCTGCGGAAGCGTCAAACGCCTGATGCCTCACAAATCTCTTGATCGTAACAAGACGCATCGGCAGCATTGGTCCATCATGTTTGATAATGGAGATACCGTTTGGAAAATCTTCGCAGAATTGATCTGTCCTCGGTCCCGGGCAAGATCGGATGATACGTTCCTCACCCGAATTGCTGGCAGTTTCCAGGCGTTGGTATGAGATACTCAGGACCAAAACGAACACAGAGGAATTGCGAGACTTTCTAACAACCTCCGATGAACTTAGGTTCATTGGAACAGGTGAGGGTGAGTTTTGGAGTGGTTCTGCAGTGCGTGACGGCGTCGGCGGCTTTTTTGCCGCGATTCCAGCGCCGGTAGTGTTTGAAGAACTTGAGGCGGAAGCCTTCGAAAACGGAGAAACTGGATGGTCATCTTTTGTCCACCGGATTCAATTTGTCGGCTTTGACGAAGCGGTCATCTATCGCACCGTCCTGATTTTCGTTTTGGAAGGCGCATCGTGGAAGATTGTAAACCGCCATGCATCTGTACCGACCCCCAATATCGAACTTGTCGGTGTCGAACAGTTGGCCATCCAGCAACTGATCGATGCTGCAAGAGAGGAGGGGCCTGAACTTATTCAATCCGAAGGCTTGGCTTCGGTCCTTTTCACAGATGTAGAGGGTAGTACTGCATTGGCAGAAGCGCTGGGCGATCAAAGCTGGTCATCTGCAATCGAAAGCCATTTCCAAGTTTTGGCGGAAATTATTCAGAAACATCGCGGTCAATTTGTGAAATCTCTGGGAGATGGAACTTTGTCGATTTTTCCTTCTGCGAAAGAAGCACTGGCTGCTGCGGTGGATATGCAAACAGCCGTTACATCCGTGTCCGAAGAACCGCACCTGGGTTTGCGGATTGGAATTCACACCGGCGATGTTGTGCAATCTCGCGGTGATTTCTTTGGCACCGTAGTCAACAAGGCATCGCGTATAACGACTGCAGGCGTCGCGGGCGAAATTTTGATTTCGGATGCGACCCGAGCAATGGTTGGAGGAAGAACCTCATTTTGTTTTTCGGACACCGAGCCAAGGCAACTCAAAGGTCTGAGCGGGCGGCATACTCTATATCGGCTTGAGTGGAAAAGCACCTATTAGACCGGCAAAAGGTAACAACACAATCTGCCGATGAACCAAATTGGCCCGCGGTAGAGCCTGACTGTGGGTCACTTGTTGCGGGCCGCGTGACGAATAATACGTCTGGCGCTTGTCTTGCCCAATATCTTTCGCACTCAACGGTAGGTCTGTAACTGTAGCAGTCGAATTTTCGGGTAAGACAACTTGGCGGCGGACTCCTTACGCCGCCTTTGACGAATGTGTGTAATATGTGCTTGAGCGGGATAAAGGCCGGAAAGCGGCAATGATTTCTCACCGCCCTGCCTGCAGTAGACCTATAGTCTCTTCATCGCTGAGTTGATGGAAGTCGTCGTAAAACGCGCCAACACCAAAAAAAAGCTGTGCTGGGTTCAGACACACAACTTCGTCGGCCAGACTTTCGAATTCTTTTGCGACCTCAGCCGGTGCAACCGGGACCGCAATACAAACCTTCTTGGGGCATTGTTGCGTCATAGAGATAAGCGCCGCCTTCATCGTTGCCCCAGTCGCCAGCCCGTCATCGACAATGACAGCGGTTTTGTCCTTCGCAGAAATTTGCGCGCGGTCGCCGAGGTATCGCGATCGACGTCTTTCTAATTCGTGTAATTCCCTGGCGCGTGCCTTCTCGAGATAATTGGCGTCAGCGTGTGATCGTCTTTGGACCTCTTTGTTTATGACTGTTTGAGGGTTTTTGCCGTCGACGATCGCTCCAAGCGCTACTTCTCGCGATCCGGGCGCACCGATCTTGCGGACAAAAATTAGATCAAGCGGAGCCTTGATTGCATGTGCAACTTCGACTGCGACGGGTACCCCGCCGCGCGGCAAAGCATAAACAACAGGGTCATCCAACTCCATGGTTTGCAAGCGCTTGCCTAAACGACGTCCGGCTTCGGCGCGATCCGGGAATCTGATAGCAAGTTGGTCCATGTTACGTGCCTCCCAACCCTCTGACCGAACCAAGGAACCGTCCCCAGGGTCGGACATGGGAATTCTTCATGTGGAGTCTGGCACAGAGCGTCCAATTCGACTTTGACATCGGTCATATTGCAATGCTTGTGCCCGGGTTTCTCGTTATGGACTCTATTGGTGGAACATCCCGCTTCATTTGAGGATTGTCGAAACGAAGTGAAAGCTCAGGCATGAGGACCAATTTATCTCACGACGAGGACAGGCCGCTTGCTTAATGCGATGACTTCAGAAGTCTGGCTACCTACCAACATTTTTTGTAGCCCACGGCGACCATGAGAAGCCATCACTATAAGTTCGCAATCGTACAGTTCAGCGGTATCCAGAATTCCTTCTGCCGGCCTACGATCCGCTATGTGACGAGTTTCAGAGGCAATCCCGGCAGATGCTGCTAGTTCATTGGCTTGCTTCAGAATTTCCTTTGCGGATTGGGCGGCTGCATCTTCATAGCCTCGAACTGCGTCTTGGCTTCCAAGCTCGGCCGCGCCAGCCATTTCAAGGGGCGACCACAGCTCGGTAACCGTTACGAACATCACACTGGCATTCAGGGATTTGGCAAGGCTTATACCTTGTTCGACAGCTCGCTGCGCCAGTTCGGATCCGTCGGTGGCAATTAATATTTTCTTGTACATGGGCCCTCCAAAACTCAGGTCGAAAAATTCCTAAATGTCCGCCGCCAACAAATGTTCTTGTTGTCCAGTTTTATCAGTGAGACTGGGTTCTCTTGATTGAGAAGGATCCTGCCATATTTTGCGACCAAAAACAGCGGCGCACACTGTCGAGAATGTCAACTATGCGGAACAACAGGTATTTTGGTCACTGAGTCAGGTGTATGACGAGGTTGCTCAATTTTCTTCTCAGGATCCAGGCATAACTGAATAGCAACGAAGTCCAGTGTTTCATTTTCTTCAAGCGCTGCAATTAGCTTTTCGGTCTCTGGTTTATGTTTTTTTATTATCGAAGTTGCCCGCGCTTCTGCGTCGACAAGCATCTTGATAATCGCTTGGTCCACTTGCGCCGCCGTAGTGTCGGAAACACTCGTGGGCTGCGCGATGGACCGCCCCAGAAATGGGTGGTCCTCGCTTTGCCGTAGGTCGATCGGACCGAGCTCATCCGTCATTCCCCACCGCGTCACCATTCGTCTGGCAATTTCGGTGGCCCTTCGGATGTCGTCATCAGCGCCGGAACTGACGGTTCCCAGGAACAATTGTTCTGCCGCTCGCCCTGCGAGCAATGTAACGATCTGGTCTTTGAGGAATGTTTCATTGAGAGTGTGACGTTCTCCCTCCGGTAAAGAATGTGTTCCGCCAAGGGCATGACCGCGTGGAATGATCGTGACTTTGTACAAAGGGTCAGCTTCGGGAGTGAAGTAAGAAACTGCGGTATGACCGGCTTCATGGACAGCTAACCGGTGCCGTTCGTCAGGTCGGATGGCGAGTGTGCGTACTGTCCCCATCATCACTTTGTCCCGTGCTTCATCAAGGTCACTGCGGGTGATCAGACCTGCGTTCCGGCGCGCTGCCGTGATTGCAGCTTCGTTGAGTAGATTCTTTAGATCAGCCCCTGAAAAGCCCGGTGTTCCAGCCGCAATC